>NZ_JASAUS010000026.1:0-75896 GCF_029953005.1 Bradyrhizobium sp. Mp27
CTGAAGCTCTTGCCCGGGAAACAAACTCAAACTAACAGTCCCTTGTCCTGCCTCGCGGGTGGAGGAATTTGACTGACCACACCCGGAGGAATTTGAAGTGACCCGCGGGGAGTCTTCGCAAAACTACTCCCTGTGGTTATGGGTCCCGGATCTGCGCTTCGCTTGTCCGGGACGACAGCGAATGCGGCGCGGAACCTCGCCTTCCCCACGCACTTATCACGCAGCCGCCGCACCTCGGCGGAGCATCGAGGCCGCGCGCGCATGATCGACGATCTCTGGTACAAGAACGGCGTGATCTACTGCCTCTCCGTCGGCACCTATATGGATGCCAACGGCGACGGCGTCGGCGACTTCAAGGGCCTGCTGCGGCGGCTCGACTATTTGCACGGCCTCGGCATCACCACGATCTGGCTGATGCCGTTCCAGACCTCGCCGGGCCGCGACGACGGCTACGACATCGCGGACTATTACAGCGTCGATGCCCGCTACGGCACGCTCGGCGATTTCGTCGAATTCACCCATGGCTGCAAGCAGCGCGGCATCCGCATCATCATCGACCTCGTCGTCAACCACACCTCGGACCAGCATCACTGGTTCAAGGAGGCGCGGCGCGACAAGGATTCGCCCTATCGCGACTGGTATGTCTGGTCGGACAAGAAGCCGGCCGGCGCCAACAAGGGCATGGTGTTTCCCGGCGTGCAGAAATCGACCTGGACGCGCGACAAGGAAGCCGGCGCGTATTACTTTCATCGCTTCTACGATTTCCAGCCCGATCTCAACACCTCGAACCCGCATGTGCAGGCCGAAATCCTGAAGATCATGGGCTTCTGGATCCAGCTCGGCGTGTCCGGCTTCCGCATGGACGCCGTGCCGTTCGTGATCGCCACCAAGGGCGCGAAGGTGAAGAAGCCGGTCGAGCAGTACGACATGCTGCGCGCGTTTCGCGAATTCCTGCAATGGCGGCAGGGCGACGCCATCATCCTCGCCGAAGCCAATGTGCTGCCTGAGACCGACATGGAATATTTCGGCCGCGACGGCGACCGCATGCACATGATGTTCAACTTCCACGTCAACCAGCATCTGTTCTATGCGCTGGCATCGGGCGACTCGCGTCCGCTGGCGAAGGCACTGAAGGCGACCCGGCCGCGGCCGGCCAGCGCGCAATGGGGCCTGTTCCTGCGCAATCACGACGAGCTCGATCTCGGGCGCCTGACCAAGGCGCAGCGCGACATCGTGTTCAAGCGCTTCGGTCCCGACAAGGACATGCAGCTCTACGACCGCGGCATTCGCCGCCGCTTCGCACCGATGGTCGGCGGCGACCGAAGGCGGCTCGAGCTCGCCTACAGCCTGATGTGCACGCTGCCGGGGACGCCCGTCATCCGCTACGGCGACGAGATCGCGATGGGCGACGATCTCTCCCTGCCGGAGCGCAATTGCGCGCGCACGCCGATGCAATGGTCGACCGAGCCGCATGGCGGTTTCACCAAGAACGACAAGCCGGCATGTCCGGTCATCGACACGGGCCCCTACGGCTACGTGCACGTCAATGTCGCGAAACAGCGGCGCGATCCCAATTCCATGCTGAACTGGACCGAGCGCATCGTCCGCATGCGCAAGGAGGTGCCCGAGATCGGCTGGGGCGACTTCGCGATCATTCCGACGCGCGATCCCGCCATGTTCATAATGCGCTACGACTGGCGCAACAATTCCGTGCTGTTCGTGCACAATCTGGATGAGAAGCCGCGCGAGATCGCGTTCTCGGTGGGACTGCCCGGCGACGCCGGCGCGCACCTGATCAACCTGCTCGCGGAGGATCACAGCCACGCCGACAAGCGCGGCCAGCATCGCGTCGCGCTGGAGCCCTACGGCTATCGCTGGTACCGCGTCGGCGGCCTGGATTATCTGCTGAAGCGGAGCGATATCGACGGGAATACGACGGGCAACAAACATCCGGGGTAGGTGCGGCCTCACACGTCATTCCGGGGCGCGCGTAGCACGAGCCCGGAATCCATAACCGCAGGGAGGAGTGTGGCGCGAGCAGGTCACTCCGAATCTTCGCAAAACGACTTCCTGTGGTTATGGGTCCCGGGCTCGCGCTACGCGCGCCCCGGGACGACAGCTAGATATGTGGCGGCATCACCACCACGCCCTCGTTGCCGCGCAGGTCGAGCACGCCTTCCAGCCTCTCGCCCTCGCGATCCAGAAACGTCGACAGCAAGATCTCGCTGTTGAAACGGATCGCGCTGGTGGTCACGGCGATCGGGTCGGGCCCGAGATTGAGCACGACGATGATCGCGGTGTCCTCGGCCTCGCGGCGATAGACCAGCAGATCGCCTTGCGCGGCGATCGGATGGTAGTCGCCCTCGACCAGCGCCGGAGATGCCTTCCGCAAGGCAATCAGCCGCTTGTACAGACTGAGGATCGAACGCGAATCGGCTTCGAGATTGGCGACGTTCTCGCGGATATGGTCCTCCGGCAGCGGCAGCCAGGGCCTTACGCCGGAGAAGCCGCCGGCCGGCGACGCATCCCACTGCATCGGCGTGCGGCAGCCGTCGCGCCCCACCCCGATGCCGGGCACATTCTTCTCGAAGGGGTCGCGCACGTCCTCAGGGGAGATTGCCAGCTGGTGCATGCCGATCTCGTCGCCGTAATAGAGAGTCGGCGTGCCGCGCAAGGTCAGCAGCAACATGGCGGCGACGCGGGCCTGCTCCGGCCCGACACGGCTTGCGACGCGCGGACGATCGTGATTGCCGAGCACCCAGTTCGGCCAGGCGCCCTTCGGCAGCGCCTTCTCGTAATCCTCGACGATTGTCTCGATCGAGCGCGCGCTCCAGAACGTCGAGAGCAGCGCGAAGTTGAACGGCATCTGCGCGCCGGTGAGATCGTTGCCGTAATAGGCCATCAACCGGTGCAGCGGCAGATAGATTTCGCCGATCAGCACGCGGTCGCGATACGCGTCCGTGACGCGCCGCATCTCGGCGATGACGTCATGCACCTCCGGCTGGTCGGTGGAGTATTGCGTCAGGATCGTCTCGTTCGGCGGCCGGCCCTCGACGTAATGCGGGTTCGGCGGATTGTCGCGGAATTCGGCATCCTTGATCAGGTGCCAGATCACGTCGACGCGGAAGCCGTCGACGCCCTTCTCCAGCCAGAACCGCATCGCGTCGTAGATCGCCGCGCGGACATCCGGATTGCGCCAGTTGAGGTCCGGCTGCTCGGCAAGGAAGGCGTGGTAGTAATATTGACCTGTCGTCTCGTCGAAAGCCCACGCGCTGCCGCCGAATTCGGACAGCCAGTTGTTCGGGACGCCGCCATCGGCGGCCGGATCGCGCCAGACGTACCAGTCGCGTTTGGGATTGTCGCGCGAGGACCGGCTCTCGACGAACCAGGGATGCTGGCTTGATGTGTGGTTCGGCACCAGGTCGAGGATCAGCTTCAACCCGTTGTCATGCGCCGCCGCGAGCAGCGCATCGAAATCCGCCATCGTGCCGAACAGCGGATCGATGCCGGTATAGTCGGAGATGTCGTAGCCGAAATCGGCCATCGGCGAGGGAAAGATCGGCGACAGCCAGATCGCGTCGACGCCGAGCGATTTCACGTAAGGCAGCCGGCGCAAAATGCCGGCGAGATCGCCGACGCCGTCACCGTCTGTGTCCTGAAAGGAGCGCGGGTAGATCTGATAGAAGATGCCGTCGCGCCACCAATTGTCGCCGCCCTGAGCCATGCCGGAAAACCCACCCAAAAATCTGCGTCTCGCGCGAGTGAACGCGGAACGAACGCCGCGGTTCAAACCAGCAGCCGAATTGGGACGACCGTGTGACGGCGGGTGCGGCTGTTCCGGGGTGGGGCGCGAATCTTTTGCTTGGCGGCATGGCAAAAATCGGCATTGTGGCGCCATGACCGAGCAAAATGACACTCAAGCCAAGGCCGGCGCGATCATCGTCCCCGTGACGCTGTTCGAGCAGAACTGCACCATCATCTGGGACGAGCCCGGCAAGAAGGCCGTGGTGATCGACCCCGGCGGGGACGTGCCGAAGATTCTGGACGCGATCAAGCAGACCGGCGTCACCGTGGAGAAGATCTGGCTGACCCACGGCCATATCGACCATGTCGGCGGCGCGGCCGAATTGCGCGATGCGCTGAAGGTGCCGATCGAGGGGCCGCATGTCGCAGATAAATTCCTGCTCGACAACGTGGTCGAGAGCGGCGCCCGCTTCGGCATGACGGAGGTGCGCAATTTCGAGCCGGACCGCTGGCTCGACGAGGGCGACAGCGTGTCGATCGGCGGCCTGCAGTTCGACATTCTGCACTGCCCGGGCCACTCGCCCGGCAGCGTGGTGTTCTTCAACAAGGACTTGCGCTTTGCCCATGTCGGCGACGTGCTGTTTGCGGGCTCCGTCGGGCGCACCGACCTGCCCGGCGGCAGTCACGCCACGCTGATCAATTCGATCAAGACCAAGCTCCTGCCGCTCGGCGACGACGTCGGGTTCATCTGCGGCCACGGCGCGGGCTCGAGCATCGGCCAGGAACGGATGACCAATCCGTTCCTCACCGGCGAGATGTAGCCTTTTACTTGAGCATGATCTTTTCGGAAAACCGCTTCACACTTTTCCGGATCATGCTCTACTCGGCGGCCTCCGCCAACGCCGGGGTGTCACTGAGGTTGCGCTCGCCCCATTGCCGGATCGCGGCGACGACCGGCACGAAGCTCTTGCCCTTGCGCGTCAGGCGATACTCGACCTTCGGCGGCACCTCGCCGAAATCCTTGCGGTCGATCAGGCCGCTTTGGGTCAGCGCCTTCAATTCGCGGCTGAGCACGCGCGGGGTGATCTCGGCGCTGCCGGCCGTTCCGCGCAGCAGGCCGCTCCTGATCTCGCCATAGCGGCGCGGACCGTCCCTGAGGTCCCAGACGATGCGGAGCTTGTACTTGCCGCTGATCATCTTCTGAAAGGCCGCAACCGGACAGGTGCGCGCCGGGTTTGCCCTTGCCATGTCGCCTCCTCCATCCGCAGCCAGCGATTCTTGTTTTGACGCGTTTTCTTTACGCGAACCGGTATCCACTTCGCTCGAAAACGCTATGCGATAAGGATAGGAGCAACGTCGAAAAAGTCCATACTATCAATTTTGTCCATACTTGCAGGATCGCCTGCAAGGCGCAGATGATGGCGCACATGACGAACAGGGAGCGTCACATGAAGCACTTCATGATCAGATACGAATTCAGGAACGGCACGACGGAAGCCTGGCACCAGGAGATCGGCCGCTTCATCAAGGCGATCGACGGCGATCCGGAGTTGAAGGGGCGGATCGGCTATCGGGTCCTGAAGAACCGCGACGACGCCAGCTATTTCCACCTCGCCAGCGTCACCGACGAGGCCGCGCAAAAAGCGCTGCGATCGCGCGACTTCTTCAAGGCCTATCAGGAGATGACGCGGAAGGTCGCCGGCGGCGAGGTGACGGTGGCGCCGATCGAATGGATCGATCAGACGGCGTAGCCGTCGCTCATCGAGCGACGAACTACTTCATCAATCCCGCGGCGGTGAGTGCGCGGGTGATGATCTGGCCGAGATCGAAGCCGCGAGCCGCCTCGCGCTTCGGCTCGGCCGGCTCTTCGGCGACTGCGGCACGGATCGAGCGGGCGAGATGCGGCGCGGGTGAAAGCGCCGGCTTCGACGTCCCGGGCCCGGCCTTCTTTCCGGCCGCGTCCGGAATCCAGCCGGTGAGGCTGAAGAACTTTGCGATGTGGTACGACGAGGAAATACCGGCCTCGATCAGGAACGCGCCTTCGATGCCGTAACGCTGATCATTGTCGGCGAGGCCGAGCGGCGTGCCGTGGGCCATGTCGGTGATGGCGTAGGACTCGACCAGCGTTTCGCCGTCCTTGTTCCACCAGGCCTGGCGCGGATAGCCGTCGACGATCGTCTCCGCCATCGGCACGGCCGGCAGATCGTGCAAGTCGAGCCACTGCTTAACGATATCGCTGGCGTTGCCGGGATTGACGGTGCGGTCGGCGCTGCCGTGCCACACTGAAATCTTCGGCCAGGGCCCGCGATGGTTCGAGGCACGCCGCACGAAGTCGCCGAGCTCGCGCTCCGGCCGCGCCGGCGAATGGAACATGCCGTCGAGCGCCTCGCGCAGATTCGAGGCGATGCCATAGGGAAGTCCAGCGATGATCGCACCGGCCGCAAAAACTTCCGGATAGGTCGCGAGCATCACCGACGTCATGCCGCCGCCGGCGGAGAGACCAGTGATGAAGACGCGTTTGGGATCGATGCGGTGCGCTTCGGCTATATGCGCGATCATCTCGCGGATCGATTGCGCCTCGCCGCCGCCCCGCGCAGTGTCTTCCGGATTGAACCAGTTGAAACAGGTGTTGCCGTTGTTGGCGCGCTGCTGCTCGGGCATCACCAGCGCGAAGCCGTAATGCTTCGCGAGCGTCGACCATCCCGCACCGAGATCGTAAGCCGCAGCGGTCTGGCCACAGCCATGCAGCACGACGACGAGCGCGCGCGGCTTCTGGAGTTGCGCCGGCACGAACGCGAACATGCGCAAGTTTCCGGGATTGTCGCCGAAGCCCGTGACCTCTTCCAACGGACTGGATACGTCCGCGCTCCGGCCGAATTCGGCAAGGCGCACACCATCCACCTTTGGCAGATGTCTCAAGAGAACGAGATTTTTGGCAAGCGACACGGCAACTCCTGGCAGGCGACGTTCAACGTTCACCCGAACCAAATAGTTGCTGCGGTGCAAAATAAAAAGCCCGTGTGCTGTCTATCACCCGAAATCACGCAAAGATCCGCAGGAATCCGCATGAATTAACCGCAATGCCTCAACTTCATGCAGAGACGCGGCGCATCCACGCCAGAAATGCGGCGCAGATCGTGATTAACGCCGCAAACGCGGCGAGCGAAACGAAGAAGCCTGCGCGCGCCGATTGCAACGCTTCAACCGCGAAGAACGCCGCGCCGATTGCGGCCACTCCGGCCGCATTTCCGATCTGCGCCGTCGTGCCGTACATGCCGGACGCTGAGCCTGCCGCGACAGGCTTCACCGTCGAGAGTACCGCACCGGATAGCGGCGCCATCACCAGCCCCTGCCCGTAGCCGAAGATGATCATGACGAGTGCGAGCAAGATCGGCGCCGGCGTATCGATATAGCCTGTGACCAGCGCGAGTGCGGCGAGGCCCGCGATCTGCAACATGCAGCCTTCGATCAACACCTTGGTCCCGCGATGGCGCGCTCGCGCGCCGCTGTGACGCGACGCGACCACGAAAGCCAGCGCGAGCGGAATAAAGGCCATGCCGGCTGCGAGCGGCGGGATCTTCAGGCCGCGCTGCATGAACAGCGTCATGACGAGATAGAACGAGAGATTGGCGACGAAGAAAAAGAACGCCGCGCCGAGCCCGCGCAGGAAGGCTGTGTCGGACAGCAGCGTCAGATCGATCAGCGGCATGCCGCCGGCGCGCGCCACCGCATGCTCGAGCTTCAAGAACGCGACAAGGATCGCGCCGCCGCTCGCCATCACGGCCCATAGCCACGGCGCCCAGCCGACGTCGTGACCGAACAGCAGCGGTCCGATCAGGCACAACAGCCCCGCGAACAGCACCATGCTCCCTTTGATATCGAGCCGCGTGCCGGCCCGGCGTGGCACCGACGGCATGATGCGCCAGGCGGCGGCCGCAATGACGAGACCGCAGGGCACGTTGACGAAGAACACCGAGCGCCAGCCGGTACCGGCAAGGTCGATCGTGACCAGGAGACCACCGAGCAGGAAGCCCGCGGCGCCCGCAAGCCCGAGCACGATGCCGTAGATGGCGAAAGCACGGCTGCGCTGTTCGTCGGTGAACAGCAGATGCAGCGTCGCCAGCACCTGCGGCACCATCAGCGCTGCCGTCGCGCCCTGCGCCAGCCGCGCGATGATCAGCTCCGCGCCCGATTGCGCCAACCCGCACCACAGCGAGGTCACCGTGAAGCCGAGCACGCCGGCCAGGAAGACATTCTTCGTGCCGTGGATGTCGCCGAGGCGGCCGCCGGTGACGACCAGCGTGGCGTAGGCGATCAGATAGATCGCGATGACCGATTCGATCTGCGCCGGCGTCGCATGCAGATCGACCGCGATGGTCGGGATGGCCACGTTCACGATGAAGGCGTCCACGCCGAACATGAATTGAGCAGCGACAACGATCGCCAGCACGCCCCAGCGGCGCGACGAATCGACTTGTTTTGTGACGGTTTGATGCATTTTCGCGCGAGCTTTCAGCGATTTATTTGCGCGCAAAACTCGCAGATCGGCGTCATCAGTGCGATTACCTCCGAGGTAGGACTTGTTTTCCCCTTGCCGCTTTGGCCCGATTGCTGCATGGCAATTCCCGCTGGTTTTGCGGGCTCGGAAGTCTTCCGGATGTACGACTACGACATGGTGGTGATCGGCTCGGGCCCGTCGGGGCGCCGGGCCGCGGTGCAATGTGCCATGCTCGGCAAGGCCGTGCTGGTGGTGGAGAAGGGCCGGCGGGTCGGCGGCGTCTCCGTCCACACCGGCACAATTCCTTCAAAGACCCTGCGCGAGACCGTGCTCAATCTCTCCGGCTGGCGCGAGCGCGGTTTTTACGGCCGCTCCTACAAGGTGAAGCAGGACATCGCGGCGAGCGACCTGATGATCCGCCTTCAGAAGACGCTCGACCATGAGGTCGAGGTACTCGAGCATCAGTTCAGCCGCAATCTGGTGCGCACCGCCAATGGCGAGGCGCGCCTGGTCTCACCGCACGAGGTCGAGATCACCAGCGCCATCGGCGAAGTGAAGGTGGTGTCGGCCGCCTTCATCCTGATCGCCTGCGGCACGCGCCCGTTCCGCCCCGACTACGTGCCGTTCGACGGCACCACGGTGCTCGACAGCGACGAGATCATCGAGCTGCCAAAGCTGCCGCGCAGCCTGGCAGTGATCGGCGCCGGCGTGATCGGCGTCGAATACGCCACCATCTTCAGCGCGCTCGACGTGCCGGTGACGCTGATCGAGCCGCGGCCGACCTTCCTCGATTTCATCGACAAGGAATTGATCGACGAGTTCGTGCACGAGCTGCGCGACCGCAATGTCGCGCTGCGGCTCGGCGCCAAGGTCAACTCGATCGAGAAGACCGCGCAAGGTGGCATCGTCACGCATTTGTCGGACGGGCGGCACGTCACCACGGAAATGCTGCTGTTCGCGGCGGGGCGCGTCGGCGCGACCGATCGGCTGAACTTAGAGGCGGCCGGTATCGTCGTCGACCATCGCGGCCGCATCTCGGTCGATCCCGTGACCTTGCAGACCAGCGTGCCGCACATCTACGCCGCCGGTGACGTGATCGGCTTTCCGAGCCTTGCTTCCACCTCGATGGAGCAGGGACGCGTCGCCGCCTGCCACGCGCTCGGCATGGAGCCGCTCGCGCCGCCGGAGTTCTTCCCCTACGGCATCTATTCGGTGCCGGAGATATCGACCACAGGGCTCACCGAAGAAGAGGTACGCACGCGCGGCATTCCCTACGAGGTCGGCATCGCACGCTTCCGCGAGACCTCCCGCGGCCACATCATGGGGCTGAACAGCGGCATGATGAAGATGATCTTCTCGACCAAGACGCGCCGGCTGCTCGGCGTGCACATCCTCGGCGAAGGCGCCACCGAGCTGATCCATATCGGCCAGGCTGTGCTGAACCTCAAAGGCACCATCGACTATTTCATCCAGAACACGTTCAACTATCCGACGCTGGCCGAGGCGTACAAGATCGCCGGGCTGGATGCGTGGAACAGGATGACGCGGTGATGTTCTCCTCGCCCTCTTCTCGTCATGCCCGGGCTTGTCCCGGGCATCCACGTTCTTCGTAGCGCGTGGCAAGGCGTGGATGGCCGGGACAAGCCCGGCCATGACGGCGCGGAGCGTGTGCACGCAAGTCTGCTGAGAGGGAGAAGAAACACGCATGCCTGCATTCCGCCGCGCGGGACACCGCGCGATTGCGTTAAGTGCCCCCAGCACGTAGCCTCGCCACCTCAACAAACAGAAAATTCAGCCGGAGAGAACGCCATGGCGCGCCTGAAGTTCGGAGCCTTCCTTGCCCCGCATCACCCGATCGGGGAGCATCCGATGCTCCAGTTCCGGCGCGATCTCGACCTGGTCGAGCAACTCGACGCGCTCGGCTATGACGAGTTCTGGTGCGGCGAGCATCATTCCTCCGGCTGGGAGATGATCGCCTCGCCCGAGATGTTTCTGGCCGCGGCCGGCGAGCGCACCAAGCGGATCAAGCTCGGCACCGGCGTGGTGTCGCTGCCCTATCATCATCCCTTCAACGTCGCCCAGCGCATGGTGCAGCTCGACCACATGACCGGTGGCCGCGCCATTTTCGGCTCCGGTCCCGGCGCGCTGGCGTCGGACGCGCACACGCTCGGCATCGACCCGATGACGCAGCGCGACCGCCAGGACGAGGCGATCGGCGTGATCCGCCGCCTGTTCAACGGCGAGCGCGTCACCGCCAAAAGCGACTGGTTTACCATGAACGACGCCGCGCTCCAGATCCTGCCCTTGCAGGAGGAGATGCCGTTCGTGGTGGCCTCGCAGATCTCGCCCTCGGGCATGACGCTTGCCGGCAAATACGGCATCGGCATCATCTCGCTGGGCTCGATGACGACGCAGGGCCTGATGTCCCTGCAACAGCAATGGCAATTCGCCGAGGACGCCGCCAAGAAGCACGGCACCAAGGTAGATCGGGCGAACTGGCGCGTGCTGCTGACCTGGCACCTCGCCGAGACCCGCGAGCAGGCCCGCCGCGAAGCCGGCGCCGGCCTGATGCGCTGGCACAACGAATATAATGTCGGCACGCTGCAGCGGCCGGGCCTGACCGCGTTCGCTTCGCCCGATGAGGCCGTGGACAAGACCGCTTTCGTCGACGGTGCGGCCTCCGTGATCGGCACGCCCGACGACCTCGTCAAGATGATCAAGAACGTGATGCAGGTGTCGGGCGGCGTCGGCGCCGTGATCGGCTTCGTGCACGATTGGGCCAACCCCGAGAATACCCGCCGAAGCTGGGACCTGGTGGCGCGCTACGTCGTGCCGGAGATCAACGGCTATATCGACGGACTGCGCAAGTCGCAAAAGTTCGTGATCGAGAACCGCGCGATCTTCGAACGCGCCGGGCAGGCCGTGATGGCGAAGATCATGGAGAACGAGAAGGCTGCAGAGGCCTTGAAGGTGACCGGCGCCGGCCGCGTCGCCATTCCCGCCGTCAACGCCCCGGATTTGCAGAAGGAAGCGGCGAAGCGGTAGGCTCGTCGGAATTACGCTTGTAACGACGTTCACAAGGACGTTCATAAGAAAGACATACCGGCCTGTGCTATGCTGACCCCGGTCAGCTGGCGCGGGCCGTAGTCGTCTGTGTTCGCGCGGCTGTTCGGTCGGTCAACCGGAGCAATCGTCATGTCGATGCAGAATGTCGCCCCTGCGCTTCCGTTCACCGCACCCAGGCGCAACGAGCTGACGCACATCCCCGGCGACGAGGGCTGGCCGATCATCGGCAAGACCTTTCAGGTGCTCGCCGACCCCAAGGGACATATCGAGGCGAACGGCGCCAAATACGGCCCGGTCTACCGCACCCATATTTTCGGCGAGACCAATGTCGTGCTGCTCGGCCCCGAAGCCAACGAGCTCGTGCTGTTCGACCAGCAAAAGCTGTTCTCCTCGACGCATGGCTGGAACAAGGTGCTCGGCCTGTTGTTTCCGCGCGGCCTGATGCTGCTCGATTTCGACGAGCACCGGCTGCATCGCAAGGCGCTGTCGGTCGCGTTCAAGTCGGGGCCGATGAAGTCGTACCTGAGCGATCTCGACCACGGCATCGCCGCGCGCGTCGCGCAGTGGAAGGCGCAGCCCGGCGAGATGAAGCTCTATCCGGCGATGAAGCAGCTCACGCTCGACCTCGCGGCGGCGTCGTTCCTCGGCGCCGATATCGGGCCGGAGGTCGACGAGATCAACCGCGCGTTCGTCGACATGGTCGCGGCCGCGGTCGCCCCGATCCGCCGACCGCTGCCGGGCACGCAGATGGCGGCCGGCGTGAAGGGACGCAAGCGCATCGTCGCCTATTTCCGCGAGCAGATTCCGCTGCGACGCGGCAATCACGGCGGCGACGATCTGTTCTCGCAGCTCTGCCGCGCCACCCACGAGGATGGCGCCCTGCTCTCCGAGCAGGACATCATCGACCATATGAGCTTCCTGATGATGGCGGCGCACGACACGCTGACCTCGTCGCTGACCTCCTTCATCGGCGAGCTCGCCGCCAATCCGGACTGGCAGGACAGGCTGCGCGCAGAGGTCCTTGCGCTGGGGCTCGCACCGGGTTCACCGAGCAGCTTCGACGACCTCGAAAAAATGCCGCTGTCGGAGATGGCGTTCAAGGAGGCGCTGCGGATCAAGCCGCCGGTGCCGTCGATGCCGCGCCGTGCGATGCGCGATTTCACCTTCAAGGGTTTTACGATTCCGGCCGGCACCGCCGTCGGCGTCAATCCGCTCTACACCCACCACATGAAGGACATCTGGCCGGAGCCGGATCGCTTCGATCCCTTGCGCTTCACCGAGGAAGCGCAGCGCAACCGGCATCGCTTCGCCTGGGTGCCGTTCGGCGGCGGCGCGCATATGTGCCTCGGCCTGCACTTCGCCTACATGCAGGCGAAGTGCTTTGCCCGGCACTTTTTGCAGAACCTCGAAGTGTCGCTGGAGCCGGGCTACAAGCCGGACTGGCAGATGTGGCCGATCCCGAAGCCGCGGGATGGCTTGAGGGTGCGGGTGAAGGCGGTGTAGCTCACGTCTCTCGTGTCCCGGACGCGCTGCAGCGCTTGCGCTGCTGCGCTGCGTCCGGACACGAGACCTGCCGCGCGCGCAAGTCTCGTAGGGTGGGCAAAGGCGCGCAGCGCCGTGCCCACCATTCCTCGCGAAGAAAGAATTGGTGGGCACGCTTCGCTTTGCCCACCCTACGGCACTACGGCACCGCCGCCTATCCGCTACGCCCCCTGATCGAACGCCTTGCGCATGGCGACGTAACCCTGCTGCTGCTGGCTCCAGTTGCGGCCGCCGGTGACGGCGCCGTCGACGACGAGATCGTGTCCGTTGACGAAGCTGGATTCGTCGCTCGCCAGAAACACCGCGGCCTGCGCGATGTCATCGGGGAGGCCCGCGCGCGGGATCGGCTGTGCGGTCTTGAAGACCTCGCGCATCACGGCCGGCGTCGCCTCCGCCGCATCGGTCGTGAGCCCCAGCGCCTTGCCGAAAATGCCGGTCGCGATCGCGCCGGGCGAGATCGAGTTGACGCGCACGTTGGACTCGCCGAGCTCCATCGCCACGCATTTGGTGAGATGGATCACCGCCGCCTTGGCCGCGCCATAGACGACCGAGGAGGAAAAGCCGGCAAGACGGCCTGCGATGCTGCCATTGTTGATGATGCTGTCAGATCCCTGCTTCTTCATGACGGGCGCGGCATGCTTCATGCCGAGCATCACGCTGCGCACCAAGGTCGCCATCGCCGCGTCGAACCGCTCGACATCGAGGCCTTCGATGCCCCCGGTCTGCGCCGGGCCGCCGGCATTGTTGAACAGGCAGTCGATCCGGCCGAACTTCTCCACCGCGAGCGCGATCAGCGCCTGCATCTGCGCTTCGACCGTCACGTCGGTCTGGCGAAAGATGCAGGCGGCCCCGAGCTGCTTCGCCAGCGCCTCGCCTTCCGGTATGCGCCGCCCCGCGATCACAATTTTGGCACCTTCAGCAACGAAGACTTCCGCGGTACGCAGGCCGATCCCGCTCGTCGCGCCCGTGATCACCGCAACCTTGCCATCCAGCCTGCCCATGGAATGTTCCTGTTTTCGAATGATTTGATGTCAAATGGCGGACGCCGATCGATCTCGGCGCCGCGACAGTCACTATTCCTGCCGGTCTGCGACAAGGCAAGCTTTGCTTGTGCATGCGACATGCGTAACATTCCCGCTCCTTTCTCGATTTACGCGCGCATAGCGCAACCGGGCCGGGCATGGAGAAGCTGATCGACGAATTCCGCAAGGGCTGGCAGGGCGTGGCAGCGCCATCGCTCGCTCTGAGCCTCGGCTTCGCTGTCGCCTGCCTGCTGGTTGCGACGGTGGCGCGCTGGGGTCTCGCCCATGTGCGGCCCGACGTCTACTTCACCCCATACTTTCCGGCCGTGTTCTTTGCCGCCGCATTCGGCGGCTTGCGGATCGGCATCATCACCGCGCTGGTCGGCGGTGTGCTCGGCGTCGTCGTCAATTTCAGCGACGCTCTTGCCGATCGCTCCAGGTTCACCTTGCTGACCCTTTATTGGGGCGTCTCCGCACTCACGATCTGGGGCGTCGAGCATTATCGCGGGATGCTGGCGGAACAGCGCCGGATTTCCAAACGCCTGATCGAGGAAGAAGAATACCGCAAGCTGCTGGTCGACGAGCTCCAGCACCGGCTGAAGAACAAGCTGTCGACCGCGCACGCCGTGTTGCACCAGGTGCTGCACGACCAGCCGCAGGTCTGGGCCCGGATCGACCCGCGGCTACGGTCGCTGGCTGCAACCGACGATCTGATCTCGCGGATCGACAAGGGCGGCTGCGATATCCGCGATCTCCTGATCGCGGAGCTCGGACCTTACGGCCATGTCCGCTTCACGCTCAACGGCGACCGGCTGTTCCTGCCGCCGAAGCTCGCGGTCACGCTGTCCCTGATGTTTCACGAGCTCGCCACCAACGCGGGCAAATATGGTGCGTTCTCCGCACCGCGCGGATTATTGCAGGTGTCGTGGACCGTCAGCGGCGACCGTCTGACCGTCACCTGGGATGAAACCGAGGGCCCGAGCATCGACAAGATCTCCGAGCCCGGCTTCGGCACCAAGCTGCTGAAGTCGGCGCTGTCGGCTTTCGACGGCAAGTCCGAGGTCTCGTATCTCAAGACTGGCCTGCATTGCATCATGCAATGCCGCATCCCGCAAAACGGTTAGACGCGACACGAGCGCAAGAGACGCGCGCCCCGCTCGCAGTTTCGCTGCGCGCGTTGACGCTCCGTTAATGACGATGGGTCGGGCGCGTCGCATCGCCGCAAAACACCCCCGTATTTCTCCGTACCCCTTAACCAAACCTAAGAGGGAACTGCGCAAGATCGCGTTCATTGCAAAGGCGCGCTGAAACAACAAGATTCATGAATTCTATGAACGACAATGCATACAACGGCGCGAATGAAGCCGAACTCGGATTCCTCAAGGAAATCGTTAGAATGCTGCCTGCCGGTCTGACCGTGCAGGATGCGCAGGGCGAGCTTCTGCTGGTTAACGATGTCGCGGCCGCCCAGCTCGGCATGGACGGCAGCCGTCCGTCGCCCGATCTGACGCCGCGCCGGGAAGCCTGCCAGCGGGCACTGAGGTCCGGCGAGGCGGTCATCTCCGAGGAAGCGCTCCAGGACGGAGCTGCACGCCAGGTGCTGCTGACCACCCATCGCCCCGTCCGCGTTGCCGGACGCGAGCTGCTGATCTCGGCCTCCTCCGACATCACCGAACAGAAGAACTTCGAGGACCAGCTGTTCCGCTCGGCCTATTTCGACGAGCTGACCGGCCTGCCCTCGCGGCGCGTGATCGAGCATCGCGCCGGCAGCCTGCTCGCGCGCGACGACAAAGGCGAGCGGTTCGCGCTCGCCTTTCTCGACGTCGACAATTTCAAGCACATCAACGACTATTACGGCCACGCCGTCGGCGATGCGCTGCTGGTCGAGCTGTCAAAGCGGCTCGGGCGCGACCTGCGCGATTCCGACATGCTGTCGCGCATCTCCGGCGACGAATTCCTGCTGCTGCTCTCCCCGATCCAGAGCCAGGAGGAAGTCGCCGAATTCATGCAAGCGACGCTGGAGCGGCTGACCGCACCGTTCTTCATCGACAATTCGGAGGTCTTCGCCTCCACCTCCGTCGGCGTCAGCCTCTATCCCGACCACGGCCGCAGCTTCGAGACGCTGCGCCAGAACGCCGACATCGCGATGTACCGCATCAAGAACAGCGGCAAGGGCTCGACGGCCTTCTTCGACGCCAGCATGGAGCGCGAGGCGCTGGCGCGGATGAAGATCGAGCAGTCGCTGCGGCTCGCCATCCTCGAAAAGCGCTTCTGCTGCGCGTTCCAGTCCAAGGTCGACATCCGCACCCAGGCCGTGACCGGCATCGAGGCATTGGTGCGCCTGCGCGACGACGAGGGCGTGATCCAGGCGCCGGGCTCGTTCATCAACCTTGCCGGCGAATTGGGACTGATCGACGAGCTCACCCATCTCGTACTCGCCGAGATCGTCAAGTCGATCGACCTGATCAACGACAGCTTCGGCGCGGAAGCGACCATCAGCATCAACGTCGCCGCCAAGCAGGCCGGCAACCCCGAATTCATGCGCAGTTTCGCGCGGGCGCTGGACGAGACCGGCTTTCCGCAGCGCTTCATGATCGAGGTGACGGAAGACGCCTTCGTCGCCAAGAATCATTTCCAGACCGAGATCCTGCCGATGTTCCGCAAGCTCGGCGTCGGCATCTCCATCGACGATTTCGGCACCGGCTATTCCTCGCTCTCCGCGCTCGCCGACATCACTGCCGACGAGATCAAGATCGACCGCTCGTTCATCACCGACATCCATAAGCGCCCGCGCAGCCAGGGCATCTTGCGCGCGATCGAATCCCTGAGCGAGGCGCTCGGCATGACCGTGATCGCCGAAGGCCTCGAATCCTACGAGGAGCTGGCCTATCTCCAGGCCGCGACCAAGATCCGCTACGCACAAGGCTATTATTTCGCCCGGCCGATCTTCCTGGAGGAGCTCAAGCTCGCAACCCCCGCCTCCAGCGAAGCCCGCCCCGGCGTGTCAAATCGCCCGACGCAGCAGAACCGCCAGGGCTATTCGCGGGCGAGCGGGTACCGGCGGTAAGGCGACAACGGCGCAACAAGCACCGCCGTCGTCCCGGGGCGCGCAAAGCGCGAGCCCGGGACCCATAACCCCAGGGAGCAATTGTGGAGCGAGGCTCCCACTCCTAGTCTTCGCCAAACTTCATCCTGTGGGTATGGGTCCCGGGTTCGCTTCGGGCCCCGGGACGACGGCAATTGCTGAGCTGCTTACGTGCCATTTCCCCCTTTGAAATTACTGCCCTTTTGCTAATACACAGGCGGACTTCCCTGAGGTACGCCATGCCCTCCTCCCCCGACGTCAGCGATCCCGCCTATGTCCGCGCGCGGGCGATGGTGACGTTGTTCGAGCGGCTGGAGCATCTGTGCGAGGGCGCGATCGCGATCGATCGCGGCGGGCGGGTGATCTACGTCAACGAGAAATATCTGGCCTCGCTGGGCCTCAAGCACACCACCGAAGCGATCGGCCGGCCGATCGAGGAGATCATCCCGAACAGCCTGATGCGGACCGTCGCCGAGAGCGGCGAGCCGATCCTGCTCGACATCATGGAGCTCGGCGGCGAGCAGCTCGTGGTGACGCGCATGCCGATCGAGGACGAGGACCGCAACGTCATCGGCGCGATCGGGTTCGTGCTCTATGACCATCTCGAGAGTCTCAAGCCGCTGCTCGCCCGCGTCACCCAGCTCGAGAGCGATCTGCGGCTGGCGCGGCGGCAATTGTCCAACGCCCGCGCGGCGCGCTTCACCCTTGCCGATTTCGTCGGCACGACAGCGGCGATCGCGCAGGCCAAGGAGTTCGCCAAGCGCGCGGCGCGGCAGAGCGTGACCGTGCTGCTCACCGGCGAGACCGGCACCGGCAAGGAGCTGCTGGCGCAGGCGATCCACAATGCGTCCTCGCGCGCGGAAAAGCCGTTCGTCAGCGTCAATGTCGCGGCGATCCCGGAAACGCTGATCGAGTCCGAATTCTTCGGCACTGCGCCTGGCGCCTATACCGGCGCCGATCGCAGGGGGCGCGAGGGCAAGTTCCGGATCGCCGATGGCGGCACGCTGTTCCTCGACGAGATCGGCGAGATGCCGCTGCAATTGCAGGCCAAGCTGTTGCGCGTGCTGCAGGAGCGCGAGATCGAGCCGCTCGGCTCGGACAAGATCAGCAAGGTCGACGTGCGCGTCATCGCCGCGACCAATGTGGACTTGCGCAAGCGCGTCAGCGACGGCGCCTTCCGCGCCGATCTCTACTACCGCCTCAACGTGCTTTCGATCGACCTGCCGCCTCTCAGAAAATGCCTCGACGACCTGCCCGACATCTGCGCGCGGCTGATCGAGGACATCAGCGCCTCCGGCGACTTCCTCAATGCCAGGATCACGCCGAGCGGATTGTCGGCGCTCGCGCGCTACGACTGGCCCGGCAACGTCCGCGAGCTCCGCAACATTCTGGAACGCGCACTGATCCTCAGCGATTCCGGGCGCCTGACCGGCGACGATTTCGTTCACATCCTGCCGGTCACCGCGGAGGCCGGCCCTGGACCGGCGCCACAGATGACCGGCTCGGTCGTCCCCTATGCCGAAGCCGAGGCGGAGTTCGAGAAGCAGACGCTCGAGCATGCGCTCGCCGCCAGCAACGGCCAGATCTCGGAAGCCGCCCGGATGCTGCGCATCTCGCGCGCGACCTTCTACAAGAAGCTCGCCAAGTTCGGGCTGGCGTCGGGATCGCCGCCTGTCTGACTTTCGAGACGGCACATGTCCGGAGTCTCGGACTCCTGACACCGCCATATCGGCGCTCGCCTGTGGCGTTCGCGCATGATCCGCCGCATTTTCAGGCATTCCCGCGCAAAGCTCCGGATCTGGCGCAGGGCTTGCTCTGAGGCGGCCTGAGGAAACGCAAGGGCCGATGTGAAGCCAGGTGATCGTTAACGCGAACGCGTCGCGGCCTGCGACGATCCGGCACGCACACGTCAAGAGACTGTCACATGCGCCTCGTGCAAGCTCCGCCGGAAGGTGGAATTGCAATGTATGCACACTTGTGCAAATCGCTGTGATCAAGGCAGTTCATTCAAGGAGGAAATCATCGTGCGTCGATCGCTCATTCTCACGGCAGCCATTCTCGGCCTGGCCGCGAACACCTCCGCGCAGGCCGACGACCTCAAGGTCGCGCTGATCTACGGCAAGACCGGCCCGCTCGAAGCCTATGCCAAGCAGACCGAAACCGGCCTGCAGATGGGTTTTGAATACGCCACCAAGGGCACCATGACGCTCGACGGCCGCAAGATCGTCGTCATCACCAAGGACGACCAGGGCAAGCCCGACCTGTCGAAGGCCGCGCTCGCGGAAGCCTATCAGGACGACAAGGCCGACATCGCGATCGGCACGACCTCGTCGGCCGCGGCGCTCGCCATCCTCCCCGTCGCCGAGGAGAACAAGAAGATCCTGATCGTCGAGCCGGCGGTCGCGGACCAGATTACCGGCGAGAAGTGGAATCGCTACATCTTCCGCACCGCGCGCAATTCGTCGCAGGACGCGATCTCGAACGCGGTCGCGATCGGCAAGCAGGGCGTCACCGTGGCGACGCTGGCGCAGGACTACGCCTTCGGCCGCGACGGCGTCGCCGCCTTCAAGGAGGCGCTCGCCAAGACCGGCGCGACGCTCGCCGCGGAAGAATACGCCCCGACCAACACCACCGACTTCACCGCGGTCGGCCAGCGCCTGTTCGACGCGCTGAAGGACAAGCCCGGCCGCAAGGTGATCTGGGTGATCTGGGCCGGCGCCGGCAATCCGCTGGCCAAGCTGCAGGACATGGACCCGAAGCGCTACGGCATCGAGCTCTCCACCGGCGGCAACATCCTGCCGGCGCTCGCGGCGTATAAGGGCCTGCCGGGCATGGAAGGCGCGACCTATTACTACTACGACATCCCGAAGAACCCGGTGAACGACTGGCTGGTCGCCGAGCACCAGAAGCGCTTCAACGCGCCGCCGGACTTCTTCACCGCGGGCGGTTTTGCCGCCGCGATGTCAGTCGTCGCCGCCGTCACCAAGGCGAAGTCGACCGACACCGAGAAGCTGATCACCGCGATGGAAGGCCTGGAGTTCGACACGCCGAAGGGCAAGATGGTGTTCCGGAAAGAGGACCATCAAGCGCTGCAGAGCATGTATCACTTCAAGGTCAAGGTAGATCCGAACGTCGCCTGGGCCGTGCTTGAGCCGGTGCGCGAGCTGAAGATCGAGGACATGGACGTTCCGGTCCGCAACAAGCGCTGATATCAAATCTCCTCTCCCCGCATCGGCGGGGAGAGGCTTCCACATTCCCAGAGTTCTCCCGATGGCCCTGACGCTAGAGACGCGCGACCTCACCATCCGCTTCGGCGGCCATGTCGCGGTCAACAACGTCACCTGCACGTTCCGCCCGGGCGAGCTCACCGCCATCGTCGGGCCGAACGGCGCCGGCAAGACCACCTATTTCAACCTGATCTCGGGTCAGCTGCGCGCTTCACACGGCAGCATCCTGTTCGACGGCACCGACATCACGCAGCATTCCGCGCCGCTGCGCACCCGCGCCGGCCTCGGCCGCGCCTTCCAGCTCACCAACCTGTTTCCGAACCTCACCGTGGAAGAGAACGGCCGCCTCGCGGTGCAGGCGGCCAGCGGCACCCATTACGACATGCTGCGGCCCTGGATGGTCCGCCGCGACCTGATCGCCCGCGCCGATGCCATCCTCGACCAGGTCGCACTCGGCAATCGCCGCGGCGTCGCGGCGACAGCGCTGTCGCATGGCGATCAGCGCAAGCTCGAGGTGGCGCTGATGATCGCGCTCGAACCCAAAGTATTCATGTTCGACGAGCCGACCGCGGGCATGAGCATCGATGAGGTGCCTGTTGTCCTCAACCTGGTCGCCCAGCTCAAGCAGGACAAGAGCAAGATCATCCTCCTCGTCGAGCACAAGATGGACGTGGTGCGCTCGCTCGCCGACCGCATCATCGTGCTGCATAACGGGCAGCTCGTCGCCGATGGTCCGCCGGCCGAGGTGATCGCCTCGCCGATCGTGCAGGAAGCCTATCTCGGCGTTGCTCCAAAGAGTGCCGCATGACCGATCTGCTCAAACTCTCCGGCGTGCACACGCATATCGGCCGCTACCACATCCTCCAGGGCATCGACCTCGCGGTCCCGCAGGGCCAGACCACCATGCTGCTCGGCCGCAACGGCGCCGGCAAGACCACGACGCTGCGCACCGTGATGGGCCTGTGGCAGGCCTCCAGCGGCGAAATCACGCTCGCGGGCGAGCGCATCGAGAGCCGCGCCACGCCCGACATCGCGCGACTCGGCGTCGGCTACGTGCCGGAGAGCATGGCGGTGTTTTCCGACCTCACGGTGAAGGAAAACCTGGTGCTGGCGGCGCGCGACGGGCCGCTCGACGATACCCAGCTCGACTGGATCTTCGGCTTCTTCCCCGCGCTGCGCCGGTTCTGGCTGTCGCGGGCGGGAAGCCTCTCGGGCGGACAGAAGCAGATGTTGTCGATCGCGCGCGCCATCGTCGAGCCGCGCAAGCTGCTGCTGATCGACGAGCCGACCAAGGGGCTGGCGCCCGCGATCGTCATGGCACTGATCGAGTGCCTGAAGGAGATCAAGCGCAAGGGCGCAACGATCCTGCTGGTCGAACAGAATTTCTTTGCCGCCCGCGAGCTCGGCGACAACGTGCTGGTCATGGACAACGGCACCATCGTTCATCGCGGCGAGATAGCGGCGCTCGCCGCCGACGTGCCGCTGCAGGAGCGGCTGCTCGGCCTGAGCCTGGAGGCGCATCAGTGACTGAACTCGCCGCAAATGATCCGCTGCCGAAGCCGAAGCGCGATCTCGCGCCGATCCTGCTGCCGGTCGCACTGGCGCTTGCGATGATTCCCCTGGTGGGGTCACCCAGCACCTGGCTGACGCTGACCGCCGCGAGTCTTGCCATGGGCATGATGATCTTCATCATGGCTTCGGGGCTGACGCTGGTGTTCGGCCTGATGGACGTGCTCAATTTCGGCCACGGCGCCTTCATCGCCGTCGGCGCCTATGTGGCAACCCTCGTGCTGGCGCCGTTCGCGGCCTCGATGCAGGCGGATTCGCTGTGGATCAACCTCGCGGTGCTGGCGCCGGCGGCGCTGCTGTCGATGGCGGTGTCCGGCGCGCTCGGCCTGGTCGTCGAGCGTGTGCTGATCCTGCCCGTCTACGGCCAGCATCTGAAGCAGATCCTGATGACGACGGGCGGCCTGATCGTCGCCGAGCAGACGCTCTATGCGCTGTGGGGACCGCAGATCATACCGATGCCGCTGCCGACATCGCTGCGAGGCTCCTTCATCCTCGGCGACGTCGCGATCGCCAAATACCGCGTGCTGGCGATGCTGATCGGCCTCGCCGTCTTCATCGCGATCCAGCTCGTGCTCAACCGCACCAAGCTCGGCCTGCTGATCCGCGCCGGCGTCGAGAACCGCGAGATGGTCGAGGCGCTCGGCTATCGCATCCGCCGCCTGTTCCTCGGCGTGTTCATGACGGGATCGGCGCTCGCCGGCCTCGGCGGCGTGATGTGGGCGCTCTATCGCGAGCAGGTCCATGCCTCCATGAGCGACGACCTCACCGTCCTGATTTTCATCGTCGTCATCATCGGCGGCCTCGGCTCGATCGGCGGCTGCTTCATCGGCGCCATCCTGGTCGCGATGGTGGCCAATTACGGCGGCTTCCTGGTGCCGAAGCTCGCCCTCGTCTCCAACATCCTGCTGATGGTCGCCATTCTGATGTGGCGGCCGCGCGGCCTCTATGCGGTGACCAGCCGATGATGCTCCTGTCAGGCGATCCGCCCAAGAGCCGCGTGCTCACGCTTCTCCTCATCGTCATCATCCTGGCGCTGGCGGCGACGCCGTTCCTGTTTCCGGGCGCCAAGGCGCTGAATGTCGCGGCCAAGATCTGCGTCTTCGCCGCGCTCGTCGCCTCCTACGACCTCCTGCTCGGCTATACCGGCTCGGTGTCGTTCGCCCACACCATGTTCTACGGCATCGGCAGCTACGCCATCGCGATCGCGCTGTACGGCATGGGCCCGAACTGGGCCGCGGTCGCAACCGGCATCGTCGTCGGCCTGCCGCTCGCGGCGCTGCTCGCGCTCGCGATCGGCCTGTTCTCGCTGCGGGTCGCCGCGATCTTCTTTGCCATGATCACGCTCGCGGTCGCCTCCGCCTTCCAGGTGCTGGCTTCGCAGCTCTCCTGGCTGACCGGCGGCGAGGACGGTCGCAGCTTTCAGCTGCCGGAGTTGCTGCGGCCCGGAACGGTGCTGATCTCCAAGAACCTGTTCGGATTCGAGATCAATGGCCGCATCCTCACCTTCTACCTGGTGTTCGCCGTCTCGGCCCTGATGATTCTCGCCTTGTTGCGTGTCGTGAACTCGCCGTTCGGACGCGTGCTCCAGGCGATCCGCGAGAACCGTTTTCGCGCCGAGGCGCTCGGCTTTCGCACCGTCTTCCACCTGACCTACGCCAACTGCCTCGCCGCGCTGGTTGCCGCCAGCGCCGGCATTTTGAACGCGCTGTGGCTGCGCTATGCCGGTCCCGACACCTCGCTCAGCTTCTCGATCATGCTGGACATTCTGCTGATGGTGGTGATCGGCGGCATGGGCACGATCTACGGCGCGATCATCGGCGCCACCATCTTCATCCTCGCCCAGAACTACCTTCAGTCGCTGATGGGCGTGGCCTCCAAGGCGGCGAGCGAAGCCGGCCTGCCGTTGCTGCCGGGGCTGTTGCATCCCGACCGCTGGCTGCTGTGGCTCGGGCTGCTGTTCATCGCCAGCGTCTACTTCTTCCCGACCGGCGTCGTCGGACGTCTGCGCAATGCCGGCCGCGACAAGAGCGCGGGCGCTTCGCATTAAGCTGCGGTTAATGATGCAGCGCAGCGGTTGTGATGGGCACGGCACAACCGCGACGTGATTCCCGCCCCACTGCATAGGGGCGCGACTGCACAACCGGATTAATGCTTAGGTAACTGGCTTTCCTAAGGTTTGCGCCATTTGTGCGGTGTATTCCTGTCCTTCCAGGGAGGGGGGAAATGCGCCAGGTCTTTTCCACGGTGACAGCCGGAATGTCATCAGCCGCGACCAACGGCTGGGCGGCCTTGGCGCGGCGTGGTCCTGTCCTCTGGCTGACCCTGTGCGGCGTGTTGCTGGTCGCCGGGATCTTCGCCGTGACCGCCATGGCCGTCGGCGAATTCCGCGAACGCACCCTAGCCAACCGCGAGCGCGAGCTGGAAAACACGGTACAGCTGATCGCACGGCACTTCGATCAGCAATTCCAGGATTCCGACGTCGTCGCCGCCGACCTGATCGGGCAGATGAACCTGCCGGGGATCAGTTCGGCCCAGATGTTCCGCGAGCGGATGTCGGGACCAGCGGCCAATGAGATGCTGCGGGGCAAGATCAGCGCCGTATCCTATCTCGGCGACATCGTGATCTACGACGCCGATGGCGAGATCATCAACTGGTCGCGGTCCCAGCCGCTGCCCAGGATCAACGTCTCCACGCGCGCCTATTTCCAGAACTTCAAATCGAACCCGATGGCCGAGCCGGTGGCGCTTGAGTCCGTCCGCAGCTTCCTCATCGGCAAATGGACCACGATCGTGGCGCGCCGGCTGAGTCTGCCAGACGGCACCTTCGTCGGCGCAATGGTCCGGCGCATCGATCCGGACAGCTACCAGAACTATTTCGCATCTGTCGCGCTCGCCGAGGGTACGGCGATCTCGCTGTTCGATCGCGAAGGCAAGATGCTGGCCCGCTATCCGCATGCCCAAGAGCTGATCGGCAGGAATTTCAAGGACGCGCCGTTGATGCGCAAGATGCTGGCCGAGGGCGGCCGGCACACGCTGCGCGTCAAGGGTCCGATCGACGGCGAGGACCGCCTCGGCTCGGGGGCCTCGCTGTCGCATTTCCCGCTGGTCATCGTCGCGACCAACACCACGAGCGCCGCGCTGGCCGACTGGCGTCAGCAGACCGGCTTCATGGTCACCACGGCGACGCTTTCGGCGATCGTGATCGCGTTGATCCTCTTCCTGATCATCCGCCAGATCAGCCGGCAGAACCGGGAAGCCCAGGAGCGGATCGAAGCCGAACGGCTGCGGCTCGACACCGCCCTGAACAACATGTCGCAAGGGCTGATCCTGTACGACGCCGCCGGATTTATCGTCACCTGCAACCGCCGCTACTCCGAGATGTTCGGCCTGTCCCACGACATCATCAAGCCCGGCTGCCACATCCGCGAGGCGATGCAGCATCGCAAGGAGCGTGGCGCGTTCGGCGGCGACGTCGAAACGTTCTGCGCCGATGTGATGCGGGTCGTCGCCGAAGGCAAGGTTTCGAGCAGGATCCACGAGCTGCCCAACGGCCGCGCCTTCCAGGTCATCAACACCCCGCTGGCGCAGGGCGGATGGGTCGCCACGATCGAGGAAATCACCGAGCGGCGCAATCTGGAGCAGGAACGCGACCGCAACTACATGTTCCTGCGCGAGATCATCGATCACATCCCCTCGCAGATCACCGTGAAGGATGCCCTGACGCGGCAATATCTGCTGGTCAACCGGACCGCCGAGGAGCAGTTCGGCCAGTCGGGTGACGTCATCGTCGGCAAGACTCCTTTCGACATGTATCCGGAGGCCGCCGCCAGGATCGTCACCGACGACGACAGCAAGGCGCTGCAGGCGCCCGGGGGAATGTTCAAGGACGAGCACGCCTGGCAGAGCCAGACCAAGGGACCGCGCTACATCACCTCGACCCGGATCGGCATTCGCGACAAGTCCGGCGAGCCGCGCTACCTCATCAGCGTCGTCGAGGATGTCACCGAGCGGCGGCGCGCCCATGAGAAGATCGCGCATATGGCGCATTACGATGCGCTGACCGACCTGCCGAACCGCACTCTGTTCCGCGAACAGATCGAACGCGAGCTGGCCAAGGTCGCCGGCGGCGAGCAGTTCGCGCTGCTCTATATCGACGTCGACGAATTCAAGGGCATCAACGATTCGCTCGGCCATCACGTCGGCGACGAGCTGCTGAAGGCGATCGCGACCCGGCTGCGCGGCTGCCTCAAGAAGAGCGACCTGATCGCGCGGCTCGGCGGCGACGAATTCGCCGTGATCCAGAGCGGAATCCAGTCTTCTGCGGACGTGCTGTCGTTCGTGACGCGGATCTACGAGGCGATCCGCCAGCCCTATCACTGCCTCGGCCATCAGCTCTCCACCGACGCCAGCATCGGCATCGCGCTGGCGCCGCAGGACGGGACCGATCTCGACCAGCTCATCAAGCACGCCGATCTTGCGATGTACGGCGCCAAGGCCGAAGGACGCCGCACCCATCGCTTCTTCGAGCCGGAGATGGATGCGAGCGCCAAGGCGCGCCTGACCATGGAGCAGGATCTGCGTCAGGCGCTGGTGAACGGCGGCTTCGAGATCCACTACCAGCCCCTGGTCGACCTGCGCACCAACGACGTGTCGGGCTGCGAGGCGCTGCTCCGCTGGCGGCATCCCGAACGCGGCTGGGTGTCGCCGGCGGAGTTCATTCCGATCGCCGAGGATACCGGCCTGATCAACGAGCTCGGCGACTGGGTGCTGCGCATGGCCTGCAACGAGGCCGCGACCTGGCCGGTACATGTGCGGATTGCGGTTAACGTCTCGCCGGTGCAGCTCAAATGCGACACGCTGGCGCTACGGATTGCCGGCGCACTCGCCGCCTCCGGGCTCTCTCCCTCCCGGCTCGAGCTCGAAATCACCGAGGCCGTGCTGATCCGCGACGACGAGGCCGCGCTCTCGATCCTGCACCAGCTCCGTGCCATCGGCGTGCGCATCGCGCTCGACGATTTCGGCACCGGCTATTCCTCGCTGAGCTATCTGAAGCGCTTCCCGTTCGACAAGATCAAGATCGACCGCTGCTTCGTCGCCGACATCGCGGAGACCAGCGGCGCGCCCGTGATCGTGCAGGCGGTGGTGAACATCGCCGCGGCGAGCCACATGACCACCGTCGCCGAGGGCGTCGAGACCGAGGCGCAGCGCGAGATGCTGCGCGCGCTCGGCTGCACGGAGATGCAGGGTTATCTGTTCAGCAAGCCGAAGCCGGCCGCCGAGGTGCGAAAGCTGTTCGGTCCGAACGATGCCGCGCCGGTGGCGGCGGTGGCCTGAGATGGCGAAGCCGCGGAAAACGTCAGCGAAAGCCGTCGACGTCGCGGATTCCTATGCCGTGCGGCTGATGCAGCATCTGGTGGTGCCGACCTTCGTGATCGACCCCAAGCGCCGCGTCGTGATCTGGAACAGAGCCTGCGAGCGGCTAACCGGCGTCCCCGCTGCGGAGGTGATCGGCACGACGAAACACTGGCAGGCCTTCTACGAGACGCGGCGCCCCTGCCTCGCCGACCTGGTCGCGCTCGACCGTCCCGAGCAGCTGCCGGAATTCTATTCGGAGTATGCCGCACGCGGCCACAACGGGCTCGGCTTTTCCGCGGAGAACTGGTGCGTGATGCCCAAGCTCGGCAGCCAGCTCTATCTCGCGATCGACGCCGGCCCCATCCATGACGAGGCCGGCCAGCTGATCGCCGTGGTGGAGACGCTGCGCGACCTCACCGACCAGAAGCGCGCCGAGATGGCGCTGAAGGAGCTCGCCACCAAGGACGGGCTGACCGGCCTGTCGAACCGGCGCGCCTTCGACCAGATGCTGATGAGCGAATGGGCCCGCGCCCAGCGGACGCAGAAGCCGATGGCGCTGCTGTTCGTCGACGTCGATCATTTCAAGCTGTTCAACGACCGGCACGGCCACCAGAGCGGCGATGAATGCCTGCGCGCGGTCGCTGATGTCGTCAGCCGCCATGCCGTGCGCCCGCTCGACCTCGCCAGCCGCTATGGCGGGGAAGAGTTCGCGCTGATCCTGCCCGACATGGATTGCGATGCCGCCTGCGCCATCGCCGAGGAGATCCGCGGCACCGTCAAGGCCTTGCGGATCGCTCATGGAGCTGTTGGCGCCGGCGACCACGTCACCCTCAGCGTCGGCGTCGCCAGCCATATTCCCACTGAGGCCGACGGCAGCCCCGACCGGCTGCTGGGTGCGGCCGACGAGGCGCTCTATGCGGCAAAACGGCTCGGCCGCAACCGGGTCATCTGCTCCGAACGCCTGCTTGCGGAGTTCGCGCGCGCCGATCGCGGCTCGCCCGGGATTGAAGTCGCCGCCAATCGCCGGTCCAGCCGGGGCTGACGTTCATCCCCCCGAAGGTTCTATTGCGTTCGGCCTCACCAGCAGGTGATGTTGCGCCGGAACAACACGGACATTTTCTTCTCGAAAAGCCGCAATTTCTCGGGCGCTCGTTTGAATATAGATAAGTCGTTGCCTGGAGCCGTATTCGCTTTGAAATTTCCCCGCCCATCTCGCAGTGCCCTCCCCTCCGCCAAAAACGCCATCGCCTGGTCGCGAGTGACGGCCGAACCCGGTTCGGCCGCCAAGACCAACCGCTGATGACCGAAGCAGCCGGTTCGTTTCGCGGACGTGTCCACCGCGGAACGCAGCAAATTGGTGGCACCTGCATCGAGCTCGAGGCCGCGGGCGAACGAATCCTGCTCGACCTTGGCCTTCCGCTGGATGCCGACGGCGCGTCCGACGATCTTCGCCCGCCTGTGGCCGGGCTTCGCGCCGAAGATCCAACCCTGCGTGCGGTTGTCCTGTCGCACGGACACGGCGATCATTGGGGTTTGCTCCCCCTGTGCAGACCCAATGTCCCCCTCGCCATGGGCGCTGCGACCGCGCGCATCATGTGTGCGGCAGCTCCTTTCGTGCCCAACGCCTTCGTGCCGAATGTTTCATTCGAGCTGAACGATCGCAGAACCTTCCAGATCGGCCGGTTCAGCATCACGCCCTATCTTGTCGATCACTCGGCCTATGATGCCTATGCGCTGCTGATCCAGGCTGCCGGCCGGCGTCTGTTCTACAGCGGCGACATCCGTGCGCACGGTCGCAAGGGCGGTCTGTTCGAGCGATTGGTCAGCAATCCGCCCCGCGGTATCGACACGATGCTGATGGAGGGGTCGAGCCTCGGCCGTCTCGACGAGCACACGCAATTCCCGACGGAGGACGACATCGAGGCGAGGCTGACCCAGAGTTTTAAACAGCCAGGCTTCGTCATCCTCTCGGCGTCCGCGCAGAATATCGATCGCATCGTCAGTATCTATCGCGCCTGCAAGCGTAGCGGCCGGACGCTGCTGCTGGATCTCTACGCAATGGAGATATTGCGGGCCACCGGCAACGAGCGCCTACCGAACGTCGGCTGGCCCAATTTGTCGGTCTATGTGCCGGAATATCAACGGCGGCAGATCGCAAGGAAAGAGCGCTTCGACCTGCTGGATCCCTACAAATCCGCACGGATCTACCGCGAGCGCATCACCGAGATCGCCGATCGCACCGTGATGCTGTTTCGCCCGGCGATGGCCGACGACGTGGAGACCGCAAATCTCTGGCCCGGCACCAGAGCGATCTGGTCGCAATGGGACGGATATTTGAACGATGGTCCCGGCGCCCGGCTGAAGGCGGATCTCGCGACACGCGGCGTTCCCATCGAGATCATCCACACCTCGGGCCACGCCAGCATCCTGGATCTCAAGCGGCTCGCGAACGCAATACAGCCGGACAGGCTGGTGCCCGTTCACACATTCGAAGGCGACAGTTTCTCCAGATATTTTGACAACGTCACGCGACGCAGCGATGGCGAATGGTGGGAGGTATGAGATGAGCTTCAGACGCGGAATCCGGGGCGACGACTTTCGCAAGGCACTCGAGACACTCGCCCAGCAGGATGGGTGGTGGAAAGACGTTCTCGCCGATCCCACACTCATCATCGGCATTCGGGACGAGTACCTGAACGTCTATTGGCAGGGACAATCCATCTTCAAAGTGTCATTCAAGGGCGGGAAAGTGACCGCCTCGACGCACGAAAAGTATCTGCTGAATCCGGACTTGAAGGATCAGATTTCGCTCGTCGAGGGGGAGTTCGCCTTCGGCAAGGCCGAGCAAAGGATGCTGACGCGCGACTACGAAGGCGCAGAGACGCTGGCGAAGCTCAAAAGGGCCGCATCGCCCTATTCCGGACAGGAGAAGGAAGGCGTCCACGAGATCGCGACGTCCAATCTCTCCGTCGTCGACGTGGAGATTGCGATCAACGCATCCGGCGTCCCCGGCATCAAGCGGAACCTCCCCCGCATGGACCTGGCGAACTTCGAAACGACGGCGACCGGCGTGGATCTAGTGTTCTGGGAGGCCAAGACGTTCAGCAACCCCGAGCTGGAGAACGGCGACATCGTCGGTCAGCTCGGGGACTATCAGAAGGTGATCGACCTTCACAAGACGGAGTTCGATGACAGCTATCGATGGGTTGCGAAGAATCTGGCCGAGATGGCGGAATGGAGCAACGGACACCGCAATGTGGCTGCGGCGATCAGCGCCGTTGCGAAGGGGGCAAAGATCAACGTGAGCAGCGCCAATGTCGGGCTGCTCGTGTATGATTTCACCGCGGTTCAACGCGATCGCAAGGACAAGGACGACAAGACGCTGAGCGACAGAGTGATTGAATCGCTCGCGAAGGTGGGCGTGGGTCCGGAGCGGATCAGGTTCAAAGGCACGACAAAGGGTCTCACCATCTGAGTTGGCACGCGGGAGAAACCTGGCTTTGCATCCTCCCGAGCACGAAGAGCTCACCTTCGCGATCGGCGACATCCACGGCTGCTTTGAGAAGCTGACGTCGCTTCTCGCCGCGTGCGACCAGATTTGCGGCCTGCGGAGCGCCCGATTCGTCCTTGTCGGAGACTACATCGACAGGGGGCCCCAAAGCCGCGAGGTGATGGATTTTCTCGTCGGCGGCCATGGGAAGCAGGACCGCCCCTTCGTCTGTCTGCGGGGCAACCATGAGGAGATGCTGCTTCGCGCGGCCGACATGGAGCGCACCGACCGGGACCTGATGAATTGGTGGGGAAACGGCGGCGAGCAGACGCTCGACAGTTACGGGATCGACGATCCGGCCGATCTGCCGCGCGAGCATCTCGACTGGATCCGCGCGCTTCCGCTGATGAAAATGGAGCATGGACGAATTTTCGTCCACGCAGGACTACGGCCGGATGTACCGCTGGCGTCGCAGTCCGAGCGAGACTTGCTCTGGATCCGGGAACCCTTCCTGTCGTCGGATCATGACCACGGGCTTTTCGTTGTCCATGGCCATACGCCGGTCCGGTCCGGGACACCTGACCTGCGAGCCAACCGGTTGAATCTGGATACCGGCGCCTGCTTTGGCGGCCCGCTCACGGCGGCCGTGTTCACCACCTCGGAGACGGGCCCGCTGATGTTTGTAAACGATTCCGGCGAGATCTCGGGACCGGCCGCCCTCCGGGATTGAAGAGCGAAGCATTAAGACCAGGAATTGGGCGATGCTGGGCGGCCGGGCCCGGGCAAAGCGGAGGTTGCCCACCCCCCGCCAATCGGCTAAATGAACCTCGACTAGCACCCGTAGCTCAGCTGGATAGAGCGTTGCCCTCCGAAGGCAAAGGTCACACGTTCGAATCGTGTCGGGTGCGCCAGTCTCCTTGCTCTTTACCGAGACTGCGTGCCGGACCGAGACTGTGTGCCGGCTTTTGACGCTGTAACGGCACCATCCATCAGATGTTGCGGCTCGCAATCTGGCCTTCGCAACGACGCGCGCGTCCGGCTAAGCATGTCGAATGGAACAGTGGTCACAAATCTCTGACCAGCTGCGCAATTGATTGCACCCTTAAATTGTACTATTGTTTATGGGTTGCGGAAAATGAGCCTGATCGCAGGATGTTTCTGGTCGCGATCATCGGGGCAGGTCCGATTGTAGGCGTGATGTCGCAGACCGATATCCGGTTATTGTCGGACTGAACCACCCCCAGGAGCGCTCGTCCCGCAAGCAATGAGCCAGCACGGAACCTGCTTGACGACGTCGGTCCAGTGGCGGCGCAAGGAATAGGGCTTCGCAATCAACCGAGTCGGGAGGGGTGCTTCAGATGAAAACCATCGCCCAGTTCGTCGAGGATCGCATTACGACGCTTTCCGACCTGAAAGACGCACTCCAGACCGCGATGCAATTGGAGTTCTCCACCATCCCGCCTTATCTTTGCGCGCAATGGTCGATCAACAGCGACCCGGGCGGCGTCGGCGGTATGATTGAGGACATTGTGGTGCAAGAGATGTATCACTTTGCCTTGGCAGGCAACATGCTGACCGCGATCGGCGGCGTGCCATCCATTGCCAATGCGGCCTTCATTCCGAGCTACCCAACCAACGTCCTGCCCGGAGGAATTCTGCAAAAGTTGCCCGTTGATCTGAAGCCGCTTACGCCAGATCAAGTTCAGGTCTTCATGCAGATCGAGTATCCGGAATTTCCACCGGTCGCGCTCACCGCAAGAACGGGACCCGCGACGATCGGTGATTTCTACGATGCGATCGCCGAGGGTTTCACCACAGTCAATCCCACGATCAATGCCAGCGCTTTCGCGGTCAATTCAGGGGAAGCAACGCCGATCAAGAGCATTCCCGATGCGCAGGCGGCGATCCTGCTGATCAAGGGCGAAGGTGAAGGTACGGAAGGCTCTCTTAACCAACCCCCAACCGGCAATGCAACATTCGCCCACTATTATGTCTTCAAGGAAATCTACACCGAGAAAACGCTGGTGCAGGATGCGGCTGGCCATTGGAGCTTTACGGGAGCACCCATCCCGTTTCCGACCTGGCTCGATTTTCAGCAATCGACCGTCACACCGAGTCCGTCGCTTGCGTTCAATCAGGCCCTGTCGCAGCTCTTGATCGGCCTTCAAACGTGCTGGACAAGCGGTGCAAGACCCAGCATCGGCGCCATGTTCACACTTCAGTCGCTTGGCACGGACCTCATCCAGCAGGGCATTCGTCCGGAGTTCCTATGGGCGCCTCCGTCGGCATGAACTCCGGATCTGCCGCCTGCCTCCCTCACGTCAGCATCGAGATGATCGATTGGATCTGATCGGAGGCGGACGTCACCAGGGCGTCATACGACGTATGACCGTGCGCGGCAGCCTTCAAAATGCATTCGGCGACAGCGGCTTTCAGACCGAACACCGACTGATCGGCCGGCACGCTCGCCATCACGGTCTCGAGGGCCTGGCGCATGGTCTGAATGAGCTCGGAGCTGTATTGCATTGGCTGTCCTCCGCGCTCCCATATAGGAACGCGGGCCTAGGCTCACCACTCACAAGCCTGAGATTGCTCTTTGATGAACCTTGGACAAATCGCCTCAATTCAAGCGCCAGATGGCCGCATTGAGCAGGCCGGCAAAGGCGACCCAGGCTGCGTAAGGCACGAACAACGCGGCGGCCAGCCTGTCCCGTGATGTCTCGAGACTGATGTAGGTCACGATCGCGACGAACAGGCAAATGAGTATGACGAGCGCGGCTCCGATCTGGTGCATCGTGAACATCACCGGGGACCAGACGAAATTGAGCGCCAGCTGCGCGGCCCAGACCTGCATCGCTCGACCCGACGGCTCACGGCGAAAAGTCCGCCAGCCCGCAACCGCGATCATGACGTAAAGGATGGTCCAGGCCACCGGGAACGCCCAGTTCGGCGGCACGAAACCCGGCTTGGCAAGGGCCGCATACCATTCTCCCGGAAGATTGGTCGCGCCGATCAGCCAGCCGATGCCGACCACACCGACGACGAAGACTAATAGCTGAAGCATCCATCACCTCGCGCTTCTCTTCGGGCAATTGTATCATCGTCCCATGAGCGAATCCGGCACGGTGACTGGCGAGGCCACGCCCGTCCGCAAGATCATCCATATCGACATGGATGCCTTCTATGCGTCCGTGGAGCAGCGCGACAATCCGGAGCTGCGCGGCAAGCCGGTCGCGGTCGGCGGCTCCGCGGAACGCGGCGTCGTCGCGGCTGCGAGCTACGAGGCCCGCAAGTTCGGCGTTCGCTCCGCGATGCCGTCGGTGACCGCGAAGCGGCAATGTCCCGACCTGATCTTCGTCAGGCCGCGCTTCGAGGTCTACAAGGCGATCTCCAGGCAGATCCGCGAGATCTTTGCCGAGCACACGCCTGTTATCGAGCCATTGTCGCTCGACGAGGCCTATCTCGATGTGACGGAGAATTTGCAAGGCATCCCGCTGGCGCGGGACGTCGCCTTGCTGATCCGTGAGAAGATCAAGGCCGAGACCGGCCTCAACGCTTCGGCGGGCATTTCCTACAACAAGTTTCTTGCAAAGCTCGCCTCCGATCATCGCAAGCCCAACGGTCAGTTCGTGATCTCGCCGGAAATGGGCCCCGCCTTCGTCGAGACGCTGCCCGTCGGCAAGTTCCACGGGATCGGTCCGGCGACCAGTGCGAAGATGAATGCGCTCGGCCTGTTCACCGGCCTCGACATCCGCAACCAGACGCTGGAGTTCATGAATGCGAATTTCGGCAAGTCGGGCGCCTATTACTACTGGATCTCACGCGGCGTCGACGATCGGCCGGTCCGGGCCAACCGGATCCGCAAGTCGATCGGCGCGGAGACGACGTTCTCGACCGACCTCGACGAATACGGCGCGCTGGCCGCCGAGCTCAAGCCGCTCGTCGACAAGGTCTGGCGCCATTGCGAGACGACCGGCAACCGCGGCCGCACCGTCACCCTGAAGATCAAGTTCGCCGACTTCGAGATCATCACGCGCAGCAGGTCCGTCACAGCGCCGGTTGCAGGCCGGGACGACCTGGAGCGGCTGGCCTGCGGCCTGCTCGAGACCGAGATGCCGCTGCCCAAGCGCGTCAGGCTCGTGGGGGTATCGCTGTCTGCCCTCCAGGACGGCGACGATGCGGAGCCGCAGCTGACTTTCGGTATTTGAACCAGACTGGAAAGCCCCGCCGCGAACGCGAGATCCTTGTCCGCGGCGCGGCTCCAAACCAGTCATGGAAGGTGGCGGGATTTTTAGACCCGCCGCCGATAAAGGCCGATCCGCTCGGGCCAATCAATGCCTCACATGCTCGAACACGACGATCACGCCCGTCGGCTCCGGCTCGTGGGCCATCAGGCGCGTGAGGTCGGCATCGCTCCAGTCGGCGAGGCTGACGACTTCGCCGGTCTGGCGCTCGGCGCCGACCGACGGGGTCGGCTCGAGCACCTTCAGGCCCGTTTCGTCGACGAAGAAGGTGTGCTCGCCGAACATGCTGTTGAGCTGCGGCATGGCGGGATGTTCGTCGGGCAGCACCTGGGCGCCGAGTTGGTTGACGGTCTGCTTCACCTGTTCGGATGTGAGCTTCATGAGCTGCTCCGTTTCTGTCGTGCCGGGTTTCAGTGAGTTGAGCCAAAACGGGCGTTCCCTGCGCCTGTGTCGCCTGGCTCAAATTCCCGAACGGGTGTTGCGCACGAATGTTCCGGAAAAATGCATTTCGTGATCGCGAGTTTCATCCGCCGCGCTCACGGCACGGGATCGCCACACGATGCACACGATCCGCCTGTCGATGCCGCTATTCGGCGGCTTCGACGATCCGGATGTCGCGGTCGGCACCGTCGCCGAGCAGGTCGTGAGCGGCCTTGTAGGCGGGACTTTCATACGCCGCCCTGGCGCGCTCGACGCTGTCGAACTCGATGAGAACGACGCGTTCCATCAGGCCGTGCTCGTAGGCCGCAACCGGCATCCCGCGCGCGAGCACGCGTCCACCGGCGGCCTCGATGGCCGGACGCGACAGCTTGGCGTAGGCCGCCATGGCGTCGGGGCTCTTGATCGCGCGGTAGGTCGCAACCCAATAGGCTTTTGCCATTTTGTTTCTCCTGGTTTCTCGTGACCTAATGCTCGCCTCGGTTCTCGCCAACCGATAGCGCGCAGATGCGTGACAGATATGTGTATGGCAGACCCGTCTCCTCGGCCCAGGCGTTGAACTGTGCCTGCACTTTTGCGAGATCGCCCTTTGATTTGACCTCTTCGGCGACGTCGAGGCCGGCATCGCGCAGGCAGGCGACGACATCCCTGGAGGTGACAAAACCATCCCAGCCGACGAAGCGCAGCAGCATCTGCCCGGTGTTGCCGCCGAGCCGGCTGCCGCGCTTGGTCAGGAGATCGAGCAGGCCGACCTCGTTGGATGGCGGCCATTTCGCCAGAAACTTGCCGAAGCTGCCGTGCTCTTTTGCGATCTCCTGGACGAAGCTGGCGTTGTCGCGCACCGACATGATCTTGGCGCCGTTGCGCACGATGCGCGCGTCGCGCAAGAGGCCCTCCCAATAGTCCTCGGGCTGGAAGGTCAGCTTGGCCGGCTGGAAATGCAGGAACGCCGCTTCAAAGCCGTCCCATTTCGAATCGATCACGCTCCAGGCAAAGCCCGCGCAAAACACCCGCCTGGTCATCTCGGCGAGGATGCGATCGTCGCCGAGCTTGGCCAACCCCTTCAGGTCGGGCTTCTCGGGCATCAGCTTGTCGAGCGCCTTGGGGCCGCCCTTGCGTTTCTCGGCGCGGGCACGAATGGTCTTGAAGGAGGTCATGCGGATACGGGCGTTTGAGGATGCGCCACGACATCAGAACTCGATGACACGGTCCAGCCCTGCGGTGCCAGGCCACCTGCGCACGCCAATGCGCCGCAGCATGCGGCCGGCCATTGGCCTGACGAAGAGAGCAGCCATTCTGGTCTGCTTCTTGCTTTGTAAATTCCGTTTTGGACTTCCCAGACCTTTTCAAACCCGCCCATGGATTTTCAATGCGCTGCCTGGTCGTGGCCGATTTGCACTACTCGCTGCCGCAGCTCGACTGGCTGGCCAGCGCGGCGGCGCAGTTCGATCTCGTGGTATTCGCCGGCGATGCGCTCGACATCGGCTCGATGGTGGATTTTCGCGCGCAGATCGTGGTGGTGAAGAAATACCTCGCGCTGCTCGCGGCGCAGACCCGCGTGATCCTCTGCTCCGGCAATCACGACCTCGACGAGCGCAATGCGGAGGGCGAAAAGATCTCGCGCTGGATCTCGGAGGTGCGGGAGCTCGGGATCACTTGCGACGGCGACAGCCTCGCCATCGGCGAGACGCTGCTCACGGTGTGCCCGTGGTGGGATGGCCCGCTGGTCAAGCAGCGCATCGTCGAGCAGCTGCGCGACGCCGCCGCCAACCGTCCGCAGCGCTGGATCTGGGCGCATCATGCGCCGCCGGCGAATTCACCGACCAGCTGGGGCGGCAAGCGCTTCTTCGGCGATGTCGATCTGGTACAGTGGATCATGCAGTATCAGCCGTCGATGGTGATCTCGGGCCATGTGCACCAGTCGCCCTTCATCGCCGACGGCTCGTGGTTCGACCGGCTCGGGCAGACATGGGTCTTCAACGCCGGCCTGCAACCGGGACGGCCGCCAACGCATATCGTGCTGGATCTCGCTGCGGACAAGGCATTCTGGCTGGCAGCGGGCGAGGCGCAGTGGATCGACCTCGGCGCGCCGCTGAAGCGGCCCGCAAACACCGTCGAGGAGCCGCCGGACTGGCTCACATCCTTGGATCGGATTGCCGATCCGAGCCTGGCGAGACCTCGTGCGGCGGCAGGTTGATCATGCTCTGGAGCACCTCGCCGACCATGGCGAGATGCGTGCCGTGGCCGGCATATTGCCGCTTGAGATCGGCGAGATAGGTGTTGGCGGCGTTGAGACGCTGCGCCAGCGTGCGCGCGAGCAGCAGCGCCACCTCCGGCTTCTGTATGAGGAATGACGCCGCGTCCTCGAACTCATAGATGACCGAATCCGAGCTGGCCCGCACCGTCGCGGTGTGCGGCAGCCCGAGCAGCACGGACATCTCGCCGAACACGGCGCCGGGCTCGGTGATGGTCGCGACCACCGTGTCGCTCTTGAGCACGTCCAGTTTGCCCTCGACGAGCACGTAGAGGTGGCCGCTGCTGGTGCCGCCCTCGGTGACGACCGACGTGCCGGCGTTGACCTGCCGCTCCGTTCCGCCGGTGCAATGATCCAGAACTGCGCGCATCGCCGAAGCTCCCATCGCTGGGGAAATCCAGGCGATACTAGAGCACGATCCGTGCCAGGCGGCAACGCGCGGACGGCTACCGCGACAGGCGCTTTGCGAGGTGAACCGACTGCCAGTCTCCGAGGCCGGTATCCCTGAAGCCTGCCTTCTTTGCCAGACCACGCATCTCGGCATTTGTCCGCGCAGTCTCGGCGGCGATCATCTCGTGGCCAAGATCGGTCGCCCGCGTCTCCATCGCCGTCATCATCTGCAAGCCGAGGCCCAGGCGCTGGAACGCATCGGCGACCGAGATAGCAAACTCGCCATGCGGTGCAGTCGCATCATAGGCGTAGCTCGCTTCGCTGATGATGGTGTGCTGCCCTTCCTGCCTGACTTCGGCGAGCAGCGTGAAATGACCGGGACGGCCCGTCCTCGCCACGCATTCGGCCGCGACCAGGGCGAAGTCGGTACGCGCGCCCATGAAGCGCTTGTGGCGCGACGTCGTGGACAGGCCGGTGAAATAGACCGACAGGTTCTCGACATCGGATACGCCGGCGGTCCTGATGCAGACCATGCCCTTCGCTTCGGCCAGTTCGACCGGCTCGACGACGGCTCCCGGAAACAGCTGTGACATGCGTGATGCTCCCGGCAGGTTGCGTGGACCGCACACCTAACCGAGACCGCGCTTCCGCGGCTTGGACACCACTGCCAATCATGCGGCTGAAAACGAACAGCTCGTTGTCCCGTGCCGTGCATCACACTCGGGAGAGTGACGGCACCTCGTCGGGCATGATCGCCTGGAGGCCGCCGAAGCGGCGCTCACGGCCGTGGAAGGACGCCAGAGCCGCGGAGAGATCGCCCGCGTCGAATTCGGGCCACATCCGCTCGGTGAAGTGCAGCTCGGCATAGGCGCCTTCCCAGAGCAGGAAATCCGACAGCCGCTTCTCACCGGAGGTGCGGATGATGAGATCGACGTCGCGCAGGCCCGCTTCGCCGGTGACCAGCTGCGAGAAGGCTTCGCGGGTGAGGCTCGTCAGTGCGGCTGCCTTCGCTGCGGCGTTGAGGATGGCGTCGCGCGCGGAATAGTCGACCGCGATGCGCAGGTGAAGCGCGCTGCCGTGCGCGGTGGCGTCTTCCGCGCGCGCGATCGCATTGGCGATGCCGTCGGGCAGACGGTCGCGGCGACCGATCACGCTGAGGCGCACCCCGTTCCTGGCGAGACTCTGCACCTCGCTGGCGAGATAGAAGCGCAGCAACGTCATCAGCGCGGCGACCTCGGTTTTCGGCCTGCGCCAATTGTCGGTGGAGAAGGCGTAGAGCGTCAGCGTCCCGATGCCCTGCTTGGGCGCGGCCTCGACGATGCGGCGGATCGCCTCGACGCCGGCCTCGTGGCCGCGCACGCGCGACAGGCCGCGGCGCGTCGCCCACCGCCCGTTGCCATCCATGATGATGCCGACGTGAAGCTTCTCGCTGCGAGAGGTCATGTCGCTTTGCATTGCAAAGTCTCCGGTCAAAAAAGGGGGATCAGGTCGAGACGATACCGAGACGGCCGAGCGGCGGCGCGTCGCGGCCGGCGGCCTTGGCGGCGTCGCGCACCAGCCGCTCGAGCACGGCGAGATAGTCGAGGAAGCGGCGGCGGCCGGCCTTGGTCAGGCGGCAGGTGGTGTGCGGGCGGTTGCCCTCATAGCCTTTGGTCACCTCGACGAGGCCGGCCTCCTGGAGCACGGCGAGATGCCGGCTGAGATTGCCGTCGGTGAGGCCGCAGAGCTGCTTGAGGTCGGCGAACGCCAGACCCTTCGGATGCGCCATCAGCGAGGTCAGAAGCCCGAGCCTCGCCTTCTCGTGGATGACGCGGTCGAGCCCTTCATAGGAAAAGGGTGCGCTGTCAGTCTTCGACATCATGGTCTCCGGACGCGAAATACAGAATGCCCGCCATCACCGACTGCCCGATCACGAAGGGCAGCCCCATGGTCCATGGCGACAGCGTGTGAGTCCGGCTCGCGAGCACCACGACCGCGAAGCCGGAAATGAAATACCAGGCGCCCGCGAGCGCGACGGTTCGCGGCAGCGAGCGGACGGAAGCGAAAATGCCGAGCGACACCAGGATCTGCCACAGGCCGGGCAGCAGCCACAGCGTCTCGCTCGCGAACTTCCACATCACCACCGCGAGCAGCACGCCGGCGACGCCCGCGGGCAGGAACTGCTCGACCGCCTGATGGATCATGGCGTCGGCCAGGCCGGAATGATGACGGCGCGAGCGCGCGCGCATCTCGATGCCGATCATCAGAACGGAGAGCACCGCGGCCATGAACCAGCCGAAGAAGAAGCCGACCGGCTCGCTTGTGGGATCGCCGAGCAGCCAGAATTGGAGGATCGCAGTGAGAAGCGCGACGGCGCCCGTCGCAGCGATCGTCACCGGGCCATAGCCGCGGAACGCCGTGCCCGCCGCAATCTGGTTGCGGATCGCCACGATGTCGGCCAGTGCCTTGTCGAGATCGCGCATTGGCACCGCCAAAACCCCCGCTCCGCCCAATTCTCCGGGACCGCCCGTCCCGTCACTTTGTATCGCAAAGTATATAGCACCGCAAAGTAAAGACAAGCCCGGAAGTCGCAGCCGGATGGCTCGATCCCCACAAACAACTGCCGGTTGCGCCGCACGACCTCGGCCGGATAAGATGGCTTCAAAAGCATTCCGGGGGGAAGGAAGTATGTGGCTCAAGTCATTTGTCGTTGCGTCTCTGTTGCAGGTGAGCGTCGCCGGCATCGCGCATGCAAAAGGACCATTCGGCAGCGTCAATGTCGGCAACTGGATCGGCGGCTTCTTCAGCAATGACGAGACGGGCGTTTTCTCGCATTGCGCCGCGACGACGCCTTATGCGAACGGCGTCATCCTCGTCGTGAGCCAGAATGCCGCCGGCACATGGTCGCTCGCCTTTGCGAGTCCCAGCTACCGCTTCAACAAGGGCGAGAACGCCGCGATCGACGTGACCTTTGACGGGCAGGAGCAAGCCAGGCTGTTCGCCACGGCGTACCAGCCCAACATGCTCACGGCCATCATGCCGGTCAACGTTGTGCGTACGTTTCAGAAGGCGAGCCTGATGGTGGCGACAGCCGGCCGCGCCGTTCTGAATTTCGATCTGACCTCGACCGGGCCGGTGATCGCTGCATTGGCCAATTGCGTGACCAAGGTGAAGGCCGACGGGCTCGACAAGGCCGGCGACTTCACCAAGATCGCGGCCAAGCCGCAGCCTGCGCCGGACAAGCAGGCGCCGCCGGCCGGCGGCAAAGTTGCCAGGGCCAAGACCGGCACCGGCTTCGTGGTCAGTGCGAACGGCCACGTCGTCACCAACAACCATGTGATCGACGGCTGTGTCGGCGACATCAAGGGCAACCTCACCGGCGAGGCCGCGATGGTGCTGCGCGTCGTATCGAGCGACGTCAACAACGATCTGGCTTTGTTGCAGGCGCCGTCGACGACGACATTCAAGGACTTTGCGCGGATCCGCGATCGCTCGATTCGCTCCGGCGATTCCGTCATCGTAATCGGCTTTCCCTTCCATGGCTTGCTCACGTCGGACTTCACCGTGACGACCGGTATCGCGAGCTCGCTCAGCGGCATGCGCATCGACACGCGTTTCCTGCAAATCAGCGCGCCGGTGCAGCCCGGCAATAGCGGCGGCCCGCTGTTCGACACCACCGGTCAGATCGTAGGCGTGGTCACCGCAAAGATCCCCGCACTGCGCATCGTCGCTGCGACCGGCAACATTCCGGAGAACATCAACTTCGCCATCAAGACCGGCATGCTGCGCGACTTCCTCGACAATTCCGTGGTGCCCTACCAGACCGCCGAGCCCAAGGGTGAGCTCAAGACCACCGACATCGCCGGCAACGCGCGGCCGTACACGATGCTGATCTCGTGCAATGGCACGGAGCAGGCCGACGCCAAGCGGTAGGGCGCGGCGGAAGGACAGCTGCCTCGCCGCTCTCCGCTGTCATTCCCCGCGAAGGCGGGGCATCCAGTACGGCGCGGCCTCTCGATGAACCATGAACGACTCGGAATACTGGATCGCCCGGTCAAGCCGGGCGATGACACCGTTTGTGCAGGCCGAGCCTGCCCCCTCACCCGTGGCAGCACGCCCCCTTCGCCTGCGGCTCGTACTGATCGCGCAGGCGGACCCAGCCCATCGGATAGGGCAGGCCGTCCTCGTGACGACCGAGCGGGGTGAGGTCGAGATACTGATAGGCCGCGTTCATCATGTCGAGACCGCGCGCGAAGCATGAATAGGTATGGAAGATCTCGCCGGCCTCGTTGCGATAGAACACGCTGATACCGGGCAGCTCCGGACCGTAGAACGGCGTGGTGCCGAAATTGTATTTCGGCACACCCTTGTCGATCTGCTCGCGCGTGAACGAGACCTCGTAGTCGTAGTTGAAGTCGTTGCTCCCTGACGAGACCCAGTCGAAGGTCCAGCCCATCCGCTTCTTGAAGGCCTCGAGCTTGGCGCTAGGTGCCAGCGAGATCGCAACCGTTGAGGTGTCGCGCGCGGCGAGGTGCGGCACCATGCGATCGAGACCGTCAGCCCAGAACGAGCAGCTCTTGCACGCGGCCTCCCAGTCGGGCGCGAACATCACATGCTGCACCACGAGCTGCGGGCGGCCCCCGAAGAGGTCGCCGAGCGTCACCTTGCCGTTCGGCCCGTCGAACACATAGTTCTTGTCGACCTTCACCCAGGGCAGTGCGCGGCGCTGCTCGGCGAGGCGCTCGCGGGCCTGGCTGAGTTCCTTCTCATGCGCCAGGTGGGCCTTGCGGGCCGCGATCCATTGCTCGCGCGAGACGATCTGATGTTGCTGCACGGTATCCTCCATGGTGTCAGGCGACGAAGGCGTCGAGCTTGTCGAGGCACGAGCTCCAGCCGCGCTGGTGATTGTCGCGTGCGGTTTCGTCGAAGAACTGGGCGTGATGGAAGATCATCAGCGTGCCGGCGCTATCCGGCTTCAGCGTGATCGTCACCAGCGATTCGCGCTCTGGCGTCGAATGCCAGGCCCAGGTGAACACCAGCCGCTCGTTCGGCACGACTTCGCGATAGACGCCGCCGGCCTCGAAATATTCGCCGTCGTCACCGGTGAAGCTGATGCGGTAGCGGCCACCGGTACGGACGTCGAGCTTGGCGTCCAGCGTCGCCGGCTTCATGTTCGGCGGTCCGAACCACTGGACTAGCTGCGCGGCTTGCGTCCAGGCGGCGTAGACTTTCTCCGGCCGTGCGCGGAGCCGGCGCGTGAGCGTGAGGCTTGGACGTTCGTTTGGACGTTCGACTGTGCGGGGATCGGCGTTGACGGCTGCGTCGGCCATGTCTTGTCCTCCACGAGGGCGGCGAGGCGGTCGAACTTCTCGGACCAGAACTGCGCGTAGCGATTGAGCCAGTTCATCGCCTGCTCCATCGGCTGCGCGGTGAGCCGGCAGGACACCGTGCGTCCGGTCTTCTCCCGCACGATCAGGCCCGCATCCGTGAGCACGTCGAGATGCTTCATGATCGCCGGCAGCGAGACCGGAAACGGCGCGGCCAGCTCGCTCACCGACAGGCCGTCCCGCTCGCCGAGCCGCGCGAGAAGGGCACGCCGCGTCGGATCGGACAGCGCCGCAAAGGTCCGGTCGAGCGTCTCGTCTCTATACTTAACCATTTGGTTTAGTATAGACGTGAGCGAGAAGGCGTCAAGCAGGAACCCGCGCGTCCGGATCTGCACGACTGCGTGATCAGGCAGTGCTCAGTGTGAGGCGCGACTAGTACGGACGAACGTACCGACCGCGTAGTGACGGCTGAAGCGGAGGCCGTACGGCCACCTGGGCAGGATTTTGCGCGCAATAGCCCTTGCGGCCCGACGCGCTCATCTGACACTGCTCGCGAGTCTGATAGGAGCAGTCGCCGGGATAGCCGTATTCCGAGTTCTGAATGCACCACGCGTAATCATAGTCCGCGCGCGCCGGACTCCCGCCAGCGAGCCACACAAGGACTATGGTGCCCAGCACAAATTGCGCCTTGCGCATGACCGATCTCCCATGTTCGCCGCGCGACATGCGACCTCACAGAGGGAAAGGCTCGCGGAGCCGGTTTATTCCGGAGCGACCGCGCAAAAATGCGCGGCTAGTACGGTGCGACGGGCCGCGCGCGACGGTGCGGCCGAGGTTGTGGCTGCGGCGCCTGACCATAGGCCACAAACGGATTGGGCCCGCAGTACAGCAAGCGGCCGGACACGCTGGCCAGGCATTGTTCATAGGTGCTGTAGGCACATTCGCCCGGATAGTCATACTCGCCGCCCTGGGCGCACCAGGGATAGTCGCGAGCCGCCGCGGGCGCGATGATGACGAAGCCGGCAAGGACCGTCGCGCCCAGCGTCAGCAGCGCCAATTGCGTCTTGCGCATGATCCAGACTCCTCTCTGCACGGCGCGAGATACGCGCCATGTATGATCAGGTTTCGCCGCGCCGTTTTATTCCAGATCAGGGGACCGAAGTACGCAAGAAAAAAGCCCTGCCAGGCGGCAGGGCTCCAATCGCAGGGATCACAAGAGCGCTATTCGACCTTCAGGCCGGCGAACTCGACGACCTTCTTCCACTTCTCGGTCTCGGCCTTGATCTCCTCGCCGAACGCCTCCGGCGTCTGCACCCGCGGCTCACCGCCGAGCTCGACCAGGCGCTTGGTCATGTCGGGCTCCTTCATGAGCGTATTGATCTCATTGTTGAGCTTGGCGATGATCTCCTTGGGCGTGTTCTTCGGCGCACCCATGCCGAACAGCGCGCTGGCCTCGTAATCCTTCACGGTCTCGGCAATCGCCTGCACGTCGGGCAGCTGCGGCGAGCGCTCCGTGGTGGTGACGCCGATCGCGCGAAGCGAGCCGGAGCGGATGTGCTGGATGATCGAGGGCATGTTGTCGAAGATCACCTGCACCTGGCCGCCGAGCATGTCGGTGATCGCCGGCGCCGCGCCGCGATAGGGCACGTGCTGCATCTTGCAGCCGGTCATGGCCATGAACATCTCGCCGGACAGATGCACCGAGGTGCCGTTGCCGGACGAAGCCATGTTCACCTTGCCGGGATTGGCCTTCACATATTCGATGAATTCGGCGACGTTCTTGGCCGGAACGTCCTTGTTGACGGTCATCACGTTCGGCACCCGCTGGAACGAGGCGACCGGCGCGATGTCGCGCACGAAGTTGAATTTGAGGTTGGCGTAGAGAGAAGCGTTGATGAAGTTGGCCGGATTGACCAGTTGCAGCGTGTAGCCGTCGGGCTCGGCATTGACGACCGATTCGGTGCCGATATTGTTGCCGGCGCCCGGCTTGTTCTCGATCACGAATTGCTGGCCGAGCCGTTCCGACAGCCGCTGACCGATCAGCCGCGCCAGGATGTCGGTGGCTCCGCCCGGCGGATAGCCGACCACCCATTTCACGGGCCGGGCCGGATAGTCGGCGGCAAGGGCCTTCGACAGCGGGGTGGCTGCAAGCGGACTGGCTGCGAGCAGGCCCAGCGCGGTACGGCGAGTGATCATCTCAAGGGTTCTCCCAACGTGTTGTTCTTGAAAGCCAGATGGCTTCAAAGTGGCGTCGACGCGGTTGTAACAAAGCTTGCCGCAGGCGGAAAGTGCGCCCGGCGCATCACGACGAAAGGATAAGGCATGCCGGTCAAGGTCGAAGCCCTCGATCATCTCGTCATCAACGTCGCCGACGTCGCAGTGACCTCCGAGTGGTACCGCAAGATTCTCGGCATGGAAGTCAAGGTGTTCGACCCCGGCGGCGGCAAAGCGCCGCGGACTTCGTTGCAATTCGGTAACCAGAAGATCAACGTCCGGCCGCGCGATGCCGACAAGGTGGAGTGGTTCACTGCGGACCACCAGACCGCCGGCAGCGAGGATCTGTGCTTCCTCACCTCTGCCGCGCCCGACGAGGTGGTGGCGCATTTGACGGCACATGGCATCGCGATCGAGGAAGGCCCGGTTCCCAAGCAGGGTGCCCGCGGCACGCTGCGCTCGGTCTATTGCCGGGATCCGGATGGCAGCCTGATCGAGATTTCGTCGTACGAGGACTAGCGCGCCAAGGCGTGGATGGCCGGGTCAAGCCCGGCCATGACGGAGGAGAGAGCGTGCGCGCACCACGAGGTACGCCGCGCCTATCTTCCGCCTCCCCCGATTTGCTCCCCGCGCCATCCGATGGCAGGAAGACGCAATAATCAAAAGGCAGCCGCCATCAAGATGCAGGCTGCACGGGAGGAGCCATGCCACCTCAATACACCGGACCCGGACTCGTAGGACCGTTCGACGGGCTCGACGTACCCTGGCTGCTGAAGATGCGCGCCGCGGTGCGCCGCGATCATGCGTTCCTGATCTGGGCGCCGTTCGACGCGCCGGCGCGGCGCTGGAGCTATGGCGAGTTTCACGAGCGCGTCGGCGCGCTCGCGGCGGGGCTGGCCAAGCGCGGCGTGAAGCCGGGCGAATATGTGCTCATTCATCTCGACAATTGCATCGAGGCGCTGCTGGCCTGGTTCGCCTGCGTCGAACTGGGCGCCATCGCGGTGACCACCAACACCCGCTCAGCACCGGCGGAGATGGAATATTTCGCGGACCATTGCGGCGCGGTCGCCGCGATCACGCAGCCGGCCTATGCCGAGCTCGTCGCGCGGAACTGCCGCAACATCCGCTGGATGGCGGTGACCTCGCACGATGCCGGGGCCGCACCTGCGCAAGCCGTCTCGCGCGGCGACAGTTTTGAAGTGCTGTTCGCCGATAGCGCTGACCGGCCGCTTCGCGCGACCGATCCGTTCGCGCCGTGCAGCGTGCAGTACACGTCAGGCACGACCTCGCGCCCGAAAGCGGTGCTGTGGACCCATGCCAACGCGCTGTGGGGCGCCAAGATCAACGCCGCGCATGAGGACCTTCACGCGAGCGACGTGCACCAGACCTATCTGCCGCTGTTCCACACCAATGCGCTGGCCTATTCGATGCTGGCAACGCTGTGGGTCGGCGCCACCTGCGTGATCCAGCCGCGGTTCTCCGCAAGCCGCTTCTGGGGCGTCGCGCGTGCGCACGGCTCGACCTGGACCTCGACGATTCCGTTCTGCATGAAGGCGCTGCTCGAGCAGGAGATCCCGAAGGACCACAAATTCCGCCTGTGGGGCACCGCCATCAACGAGCCGCCGGCGTTTGCCGCGTTCGGCGTCAAGATGATCGGCTGGTGGGGCATGACCGAGACCATCACCCACGGCATCATCGGCGAGGTCGACCAGCCCAACATCCCGATGTCGATCGGGCGCGCGGCTCCCGAATATCAGATCCGCATCACCGACGACGATGGACGGCCGACCGAGGTCGGCGACACCGGCAATCTCGCGATCAAGGGCATCGTCGGGCTGTCGCTGTTCGCCGAATATCTGCACAATGAAAAGGCGACGCGCGAAAGCTTCGACGAGCACGGCTTCTTTCTCACCGGCGACCGCGTCGAGCGACTGGAGAACGGCTTCATCAGGTTCGGCGACCGCGCCAAGGACATGCTGAAGGTTGGCGGCGAGAACGTCGCGGCCTCCGAGATCGAGCAGGTGATCGCGGTGGTAGCCGGCGTGCGCGAAGCCGCGGTGGTGGCGAAGAAGCACCCGATGCTGGACGAAGTGCCTGTTGTCTTCATCATCCCGCACGGCGGCGTCGCGGGCGCTGCGCCCGATCTGCATGATCGCGTGATGGCAGCCTGCGGCGCGGGACTCGCGGATTTCAAGGTGCCGCGCGAAATCAGGCTTGTCGACGACATGCCGCGCTCGACGCTGGAGAAGGTGGCGAAGGCGGAGTTGCGGAAGATGGTGGGGTGAGCGGCCGCGCCAAACGACGACTCTCGTAGGGTGGGCAAAGCGGCTTGTCCGCCGTAGCTCGAAGAGCGAAGGCGGAAGCGTGCCCACCATTCATACAGCGAATGAGGATACATGGTGGGCACGGCGCGCGAAGGGCGCGCCTTTGCCCACCCTACGGCATCTCGCTCTACGGCATCTCGCTCAAAACGATCCCAGCGCCACCGGCCGGAACGCCTGCAGCAGTTGCTGATCCAGCTTGGCGCCCATGCCTTCCATCATCGTGAATGCGCGCGAGTGGGTGAAGGGCATGCGGTAGGCGCGCTTCTCCACCAGCGCCGCGTAGATGTCGACGATCGTCGTGACGCGCACGATGTCGCTGATCTGGTTCGACGACAGGCCATTCGGATAGCCAGAGCCGTCGAGGAATTCGTGGTGATGCAGCACGACGTCGAGCATCTCCGGCGGGAAGCCGCCTTGCTCCGCGAGCGCGTCATAGCCGCGGCGCGGATGCTGGCGCACCTCGGCCATCTCCTCGTCGGTGAGCTTGCCCGGCTTGTCGAGCAGCGCGGAGGGAACGAAGGCCTTGCCGACGTCGTGCAGCAGCGCGGCGCGGGTCAGGCGACGCTGGTCATCCTCGCGCATGCCGAGATGCTGCGCGAAGGCGACGGCGAAGCCGGTGACGAACAGGCAGTGGCGATAGCTGCCGACATGATGGCAGCCAACGGTGGTGAGCCATTCGCGCAGCGAGGAGTGCTTGATCGCCTTCAGGATCTTGCTCTCGGCGGCGATGACGTCGTCGAAGGTCAGGGGCACGCCGAGCGGCAGCTTCTCGAACATCTTCGCCAGCACCGCATGCGCCGCCTCGACGCCGCGGTTGAGCGTCTTGCCGCGATCGGTCGCGTCATAGGTTGCGGTGTCGGGGAACGCGGCGCGGATGCGCTGAAGAATCGCGTCGGGCTGCAGCGGCCGCGAGATCGTGTCGGTGGCGCCCAGCGCCCAGGCCTGCATGGTGCCGTGATGCAGGGCATCAGCGAGCACGAACAGGCGCGGCATTGATCGATAACCGTCGCCGCGCAGCTTGTTGCGCACCCGCTGCACGCTCTCGGGCGAACGCAGATTGATGTCGACCACGAGACCGGACAGATCGCGCGACGGCTGCTCGGGAATGTCCTGCGTCGTCACCGTCGCAACGTCGCCCACGGCCTTCAGGATGCTGGCAAGCTCGGTGCTCTCGTCGCTCCGGTCGGAAGCGAGCAAGAGCCGGCGTTTGGCGGCGGATTTGGCTGGCGCGTTCATGGCTTCCCCAGAGCACGGGACTGGATTTGGCGTCAGCCTAAGCCGGATCAGGTTCTCCGCCCCTTAAGAGGCGTGCTCAACGGAACGCTGCGGAATTGGGTGCAATTTGAGGGAATTGGGATCCCGGCGCGGTTCCAGTCAAAACTGGCGAAAACAACCCCATGCACAGTAGAAGGGGCATTGATGGATAAGGGGAATTTTTCTCCGTCATGGCCGGGCTTGTCCCGGCCATCCACGCCTTGACGCACGGCACGAAGAACGTGAATGCCCGGGACAAGCCCGGGCATGACGGTGAATGTTGAGATGCAGGAAACCCCAAAAACAAATCCGCCGGAGGATGGCCTCCGGCGGATTGTCTCGAGCAGCCTTCGACCGGCTTACGCCTTCATCGCCCCCTTCACGGCTTCGGCCGTGATCGGCAGGGCCCGGATGCGGGCGCCCGAGGCGTTGAAGATGGCGTTGCCGATTGCCGGGGCGATGACCGTCACCGCGGGCTCGCCGACGCCGGTGGCCTTTTCACCGTTGGCGATCACGGCGACGGCGACCTCGGGCATCTGGCTCATGCGCAAGGGCGTGTAGCTGTCGAAATTGGTCTGCTCGATGCCACCGTCCTTGAGCGTCGCCTTCTCGTACATCGCCAGCGACAGGCCCCACAGCGCCGCGCCCTCGACCTGGGCACGGATGTTGTCGGGATGCACCTGTGTGCCGACGTCGGTTGCGACCGTGAGCTTCTTCACGGTCACCTCGCCTGACGGCGCTACCGCGACATGGGCGACGCACGCCGTCCAGCTCGCGGTCGCGCGTTCCTGCGAGGAGACGCAGGCGACGCCCATGCCCTCGCCTTTCGGCAATTGCTTGGTGCCGTAGCCGGACAGCCCCATCGCGGCGAGCAACGTGTTGCGCAGCCGCTGCGCGCCGCCATCGTTCTTGCCCTTGCCGTCGAGCAGCGCGATGCGGAATTGCGCCGGGTCCTTGCCGGTCGCAGCCGCGATCTCGTCGATCATGCTTTCGACCGCCCAGAACGTCCAGCCGGGCGCCACCGAGCGAAGCTGCCCGGACGGCGTTGCATTGTGCGCGAGCTCGTTCTTGATCGCGCGCACATAATGGTTGGGCACGGTGTAGAAGAAGTCGGCCCCGTTCACCGTGAAGGAATCGAGCGGGCCCTTCTTGTCGACCGAGGGCGTCAGGAAGTCGGGGATGCCCCAGCGCGCGGTCGGCCAGGCCGAGACGACGTCGTGGCTGAGCGCGACGAGCTTGCCGTCGCCGTCCACGCCGGCCTTGACCTTCTGGTAGGTGAGCGGACGCGAGAAATCCATCGTCATGTCGTTCTCGCGCGTATAGATCACCTTCACCGGCTTGCCGATGGCCTTCGCCGCCTGCACCGCCGGCACCATCATGTCGGCATCGAGCCTGCGGCCAAAACCGCCGCCGAGCCACATCTGGTGCATCACCACGAACTTCGGATCGATCCCGGCGGCGCCTGCCGCAATCGCGCCGGAGCGCGTCGCGAACTGGTTGCCGGAATAGATGTGCAGGATGTCGCCCTTGAACTCCGCCGTGGCGTTCATCGGCTCCATCGGCGCGTGGATGTTGATGCTGGTGGTGTACTCCGCCTCGAGCACTTTTGCGGCCGAGCCGAACGCCGCGTTGTGATCGCCGTCCTTGACGAAGAACTGGCCGGAATCGTCCAGCTTCTGAAGCCGCTTGGCTTCGTCGAGCAGCGACTCGCTCGAGACCTTCGCGTTCGGACCGCCGTCATAGGCGATCTTCAGCGCCGCGGCCGCCTTCTTGGCATTGGCGTAGGTGCTGGCGACCGCGACGACCCAGCCCGATGTCGTGCCGGTCTTGTCGTCGAGGGTGATAGCCTTGATGAAGCCCGGCACCTTCTTCGCAGCCGAGTCGTCGACCGACTTCACCGTGGCGCCGAAGCGTACCGGCGGCGTCACCACCGCGCCATAGGCCATGCCCGGCAGCATCACGTCGATGCCGTATTTGGCCGTGCCGTTGGTCTTGGAGGGGATGTCGAGCTGCGGCACCGACACGCCGATCATGGTGTACTGATCCGGCGTCTTCAGCTTGATCGCCTTCAGCTCGTCCGGCGTGAAGGTCTTGGTCGCCTTGCCGCTCTTCACGACATCGGCGAACGACATCTGCTTCTTCGACTTCGGATGCGAGATCACGGAATCGCGCACCACGAGCTCCGACGCCGGCACGCCCATCGCGGCGGCCGCGCCTTCCGTCAATGCCGTCCGTCCGGCTGCGCCGGCACGGCTCATCGCGTCGAAGTTCATCATGGTCGACCAGCTGCCGCCGGTGATCTGTGCCCCGAGCACGGGGTCGTTGAACTTCGGATCGTTGGAGGCAAGCGCGACGCGCATGTCGCTCCACTTCGCGCCCAGCTCCTCGCAGACGATCTGCGCCATGGTGGAGGCGATGTGCTGGCCCATGTCGGCCTTGCCGCAGGTCACGGTGACCAGGCCATCGGGCGCGATCGCATACCAGACGCTCGGCTCGAAGTTCGAAGGCGCAGCGAGCGCCTCACCGATGCTGGGCACGCCGGCATAGCCGAGCACGAGGCCGGTCGCTGCCGTGCCGACCAGGAACGAGCGGCGGCTGAGATCGGTCGTCTCGGGCGTGATGGTGTTCACATGCTTATTCATGTGGGCCTCCGTTCGTTGCCGGAGACGGATGCGGTGCGCATCTCGGTAGCGGCGCGCATGATCGCCTTCTGGATCCGCGAATAGGTCATGCAACGGCAGAGATTGCCGTCCATATGCGCCACGACCTCCTCCTTGGTCGGATTGGCATTCTTGGCCAGCAGCGAGGCCGCCTGCATGATCTGCCCGGACTGGCAGTAGCCGCATTGCGGCACCTGCTCGGCGATCCACGCCTTCTGCAGCGGATGGTCGCCCTTGGCGGAAAGGCCTTCGATGGTGGTGATCTTCTTGCCGGCGACATCGCCGACCATGGTCTGGCACGAGCGCACGGCTTCGCCGTTGACGTGCACGGTACAGGCACCGCACAGCCCGGCACCGCAGCCGAACTTGGTACCGGTCATCTGCAATTGCTCGCGGATCGCCCAGAGGAGCGGCGTGTCGTTCGCCGCATCCACGGACAGACTCCGCCCGTTGATGGTGAGAGTTGGCATAGGCGTCTTCCCCTGCCGGTGCATGAAGCCGCTTACGGCGGCAACTTGAACAGTGGACGCCCACCGGGCTGGCGCCCACCTTGATCGCGAGAATGATCGGGTTCGCAGCCAGAGGCAATGCAATTTGGAATCGATCGAAACTATCGCGGCAGCTCAGTGTTGTGCGTTGCGACAACGGCACCCGATGCAGTGACTGGACGCAACAGAAGGGGCGTCGCACATGCGTGCCATCGCGTTCAGGCAGTTTCTTCCAGGTAACCCGTCGCGCTAGGATCGACGCGAAAACAACAATCAACATAATGAGGCGGGAGACATGCCAAGGATCGATCGGGACGGCGTCGGGATCTACTACGAAGTTCACGGCGAGGGTCCGCCGCTGCTGCTCACCCACGGCTATTCCTCGACCTCGGCGATGTGGCATGGGCAGGTCGATGCGCTCGCGAGGGACCACAAGCTCATCCTGTGGGACATGCGCGGCCACGGCCAGTCCGACTATCCCGACGATCCCCATGCCTATAGCGAAACGCTCACCACCGACGACATGGCCTCGATCCTCGATGCGGTCGGCGCCGAGCGCGCCATCATCAGCGGGCTCTCCCTCGGCGGCTACATGTCGCTCGCGTTCTATCGCGCTTATCCGCAACGCGCCCGTGCCCTGCTGATCATCGACACCGGCCCCGGCTTCAAGAAGGACGACGCGCGCGGGGCCTGGAATGCACGGGCGCTTGCGACCGCCGACAAGCTCGACCATGAAGGTCTCGACATGCTGAAGTCGGCGACACGCGAGCGCGCCACCGCGAGCCATCGCAATGCCAGGGGATTGGCGCTCGCCGCACGCGGCATGCTGACCCAGCGCGACGCCCGCGTGATCGAGCTGCTCCCCGACATCAAGGTGCCGTCGCTCGTCGTGGTCGGCGCCGACGACGCGCCGTTCCTCGCCGCGTCCGACTACATGGCCGCAAAGATCCCCGGCGCACAAAAGGTCGTGATCCCCGCCGCCGGTCACGCCGTCAACATCGATCAGCCCAAGGCTTTTATTGACGCGGTGACGCCTTTCCTGAAGAACTTGCCGGGATAGGACGGTCGGACAGGGACACTGGCAATGAAGCAAGCGATACTGGCTGCGAGCGCGGTGCTGCTATCGATGTCTGCGCAGGCTGAGCCGTTCGGCGGCACGCCGCCGCGCCGGCCCTTCGTTGCGACCTTGTCGAACAACACGCCGCTCGCCTTCGGCATGGATGCCGAGCAGACCGCGCGGGCACTGGGGCAGCCGCTGCAATATGTGCGCGGACGGCCCGGCAACGAGATCTATCTCGCGCTTCGCAACCTCGGCGGCAGCGGACTGATCCCCTACCGTCACCGCCTGTTCCTGCAGTTCCGTCACGGACGGCTGGCAGGATGGAAGGAAGACTACGGCGAGAACTGGATGTGGGAGTGAGAGCGACGCACAGCCGCTTCCCCTCATCCTGAGGAGCTTGCGGAGCAAGCGTCTCGAAGGATGAAGGCCCTCGCTGCTGCTTCTCGGCCTCCATCCTTCGAGACGCGCTGACGCGCTCCTCAGGATGAGGGGAGAGATTAGAGTTCGTAGTAACCAAGAAGGACAACCCGCGTGGGACAAGACATCAAGCTGACGGCTTCCGACAATTTCCAGCTCGGCGCGTATCGCGCCGATCCCTCAGGCGCCCCGAAGGGCGCGGTGGTGGTGATCCAGGAGATCTTTGGGGTCAATCACCACATCCGCTCGGTCTGCGACCGCATCGCTAGGGAAGGCTATGTCGCGATCGCACCGTCGATCTTCGACCGGACTTCGCCGAACTTCCAGTCGGGCTACACGCCCGACGAGATCGCCGAGGCGCGCAAGTTCGTCGCCAGTCCCGACTGGGACGCGATGCTGCGCGACACGCAGGCCGCGATCGACGCGGTGAAGAGCGTCGGGCCGGTCGGCATCATCGGCTTTTGCCTGGGCGGCAGTGTTGCCTTTGTCGCGGCGACGCGGCTGTCGGGCCTCAAGGCCGCGATCGGCTATTACGGCGGCGCCGTGGTGCGCTTCGCCGACGAGAAACCGAAAGTGCCGACACAACTGCATTTCGGCGAGAAGGACGCCGGCATTCCCCTGACCGACGTCGAGACCCTCAAGGCGAAGCGGCCGGATGTGGAGGTCTTCATCTATCCAGGCGCCCAGCACGGCTTCCATTGCGACGAGCGGCCGAGCTACGACAAGGCAAGCTCGGATATCGCCTGGCCGCGCAGCCTGGCGTTTTTCGCGAAGCATCTGACGAAGTAGCGCGCCACTCAAAGCAGGAATCGGGTGGCTGCATCACGGCACCCGGCGATAGAGCTGGCCGATCAAGCCAACTCGCGCCGGGAGATCGCCATGCAGCAAGCCATCACGCACCTCGTCATCCGCAATCCGTTCGGAACCATGGACGTCCCGGGCCCGGACGATTCTGAAGTCATGGACTACGCGGCGACCGCCACGCTGGCCGGCGATGCGGCCGACATCAACGCGGCGGCATGGACATCCATTGCCGCCCTCTCCAATCCGCTCGAGGGCATCTGGGCTAGCAGATGGAATGGCGGCGCCGATCCGACCATTGCGGGCGATCCGCCGGACAGATGGAAAGAGGGGCGCGCCGAAGTCCGCGTCGCGGGGAGCCGGATCTATCTGCGTTTCGACTGGGACCAAGGCCGCCGGCACGGCCTGATCGATGCTGCGCGCGAGGGCGCGCGCCTGGTCGGAAAGTACATCAATCTGACCACGCCTGCGATCACGCGGCCATGGGTCGGGCTCGTGGTCGATGGCACGCGCATCGACGGATGCTTTCCGAACGGACGGCTGGATTTCAGGCGGTGAGCTAGAACCAGCGCTCGCCGACGAACACGGTGTCGCCGGGGCTCAAGGGAGTGCCGAGCGGGACGATGGCGCGCATCGCGCCGCCGGCTTCGGTGTGCGTGACGGTGACCACGTCGCGCTTGGCGCGGGGCGAGAATCCGCCGGCGATCGCGACCGCGCTTTCGACCGTCATGTTCGGCACATAAGGATATTGGCCGGGTGCGGTGACTTCGCCGAGGATGAAGAACGGGCGGTAGGCTTCGATCTCGACCGCGACCGAGGGCTCGCGGATGTAACCGTTGCGCAGGCGCGCGGCGATTTCACCGGCGAGACCCGCCGGGGTGCGGCCGCGGGCCGGCACCCCGCCGATCAACGGCATGGTGATCGAACCGCCAGCATCGATGGCGTAGCTGTTGGTGAGGCCTTCCTGGCCGTAGACCACGACGCGCAGCCTGTCGCCGGCATCGAGATGATAGGAGGAGTCGTAGCGCACTGGCGCCGCCATCGGCGCGGCGTAGCCGACCGGCATGGGTGCAGGCGACGAGGCAAAGGAATTGCGCAACGCGCCGATGGCGCCGCCACCGTCGGCGACGACGACCGGCTGTGGTGCGCCATAGGGCTGACCATAGGCCATGGAGTCGAGATCGGCACGGGGCTGCATGACCGCGACGGGACCGGCGGTCTGCATGCAGCCGCCGAGGGCAAGCGCGGCGGACGCTGCCAAGGAGGCTGTCAAGATCGACCATCGAAACGCGCGTGCAACCGGCACCGGACCTAATCCCTCGAAACGAGACGGCCCCAGTCTTGCACTGGTTATGGTTAACAAAGCGTTGAGGGGGGCAGCGCGGCAATGCGGATGCGATGACACCGCACACTCCGTCATGCCCGGGCTTGTCCCCGTGCATGACGAGTTGTTCGTGGCGAACTTACGCGCTCACGCCCACGCCGATCGGGCAGGACACGCCGGTGCCACCGAGGCCGCAATAGCCGGCGGGGTTCTTCGCCAGATATTGCTGATGGTAGTCCTCGGCGAAATAGAACGCGCCGGCAGGCGCGATCTCGGTGGTGATGGAGCCGAGACCTTTTGCAGCAAGCGCCTTCTGATAGAGCGCCTTCGATTCATCGGCCGCTTTCTTCTGCGCATCAGAGTAAGTGTAGATCGCGCTTCGGTACTGCGTGCCGACATCGTTGCCCTGGCGCATGCCCTGCGTCGGGTTGTGGCTCTCCCAGAACGTCTTCAGGAGTTTCTCGTAAGGGATCTTCTTCGGATCGAACACGACCAGCACCACTTCGGTATGGCCGGTGCGTCCCGAACAGGTCTCTTCATAGGTCGGGTTCGGCGTGTGGCCGCCGGCATAGCCGACAGCGGTCGCGTAAACACCGTCGCCGAGCTGCCAGAATTTGCGCTCGGCGCCCCAGAAGCAGCCGAGCCCGAACACGGCCTGCTCGAGGCCCGCGGGATAAGGCGGCTGCAACTTCGCGCCGTTGACGAAATGGGTGGTCGCGGTCGGAATGGCTTGCGCACGGCCCGGCAGCGCTTCAGTGGCGCTCGGCAATGCGGTGGTTTTGCGCATGAACAGCATGATTGGCTCTCCGAGACGAGCTGTCCGTCGCTTGAGCCAATGCAACAAGCCAAGGGCTCAGGCGGCGCGCTCGCGATCAAGGTGGGAATATAGGTATCTACGCAGGAGGGGGCAGCCCTGTTACGGCTGCCGTCAACGCGAGGGTCAGTCTCGGCGGGAATTGAAAGATCAATCCCGGGAATATCCGATCAAGGGCTTCCGCGGGCGGAACAGGATCATCAGCAGGATGCCTAAAATGCCGAGCACGGCGAAAACCGGCTGATCCAGCACGAGGCGGATCACCGAGGTCCAGAGCCAAGGGGCCTTGGCCTCGACCCAAGTGCGGAACGCCGTCTGGCTGGCCTGGTTGATGTCGTTCCAGAACTGGCCGAACCGGGTGAACCGCAGGGTCTGGTCGGCCACCCAGCGGGCGCCGTCATAGACCATGAAGATGAACCCGCCGGCCAGCAGCAACAGCCCAATCAGTCGGAAAAAGCCGCGGATCATGCCTCACCTATATGGTCGTCCGATCGGACGACCTCTGCAATGCCGCCAGCCAATAGCCGGGCGACGGCAGAAATTCAACCTCTTCAGGGCGTTACGGCGCGCGCTGGAGCGCTCGGGGCCTGTTTTCCAGCCCCGGAAAGCGTTGACGGTGCCGCAGACCCCCTCTATAAGGGCGCCAACTGGCGGTGGGCGCAATCCTGCCGCCGCTGTTCTTTGAGCAGTTGCAGGCTCCATGAGCTTTAAAGGCTTGGAGCCTCAGAGACGACCGCAAGGCCGTCGCTCATGTTCCGGGAACAGCCCAGCAACCGAACACCCTAAATCCGAGCGTCGATTAAGCGGTCAAGCAGCCGGCGCTACCCGACCAAGACGCGACCGGTACCGCAAAGGATATTGAGACCATGGCCAATACCACTTCCGCCAAGAAAGCGACGCGCAAGATCGCCCGCCGCACCGCCGTCAACAAGTCGCGCCGCACCCAGATGCGCGGTGCCGTGCGTACCGTCGAAGAAGCCATCGCGACCGGCGACCGCGCCGCCGCGCTGAAGGCGATGGCGAGCGCCGAGCCCGCGCTGATGCAGGCCGCGCAGCGCAACATCGTTCACAAGAACAACGCGAGCCGCAAAGTCTCCCGGCTCACCGCGCAGATCGCCAAGCTCGCGAAGTAAGCTCGTCGAGTCATCCGATCGACTGATCGGATCGACATCGCGCTCGTCAATCAGCCCGGCTCGCGCCGGGCTTTTTGTTGCCTGTCACAATTCACGCTTGCGGTCGTTGGGCGACCACTCTTCCGTTGGAAGACTCGTGTCGTCTTCGCTGCGCTGCGCTGCGCCCGTAATTTCACTGGCGGATGTTTTTGCAACAGCGGAAACTTTCACTGCGCTGCGAAAAACCCCTGCGGGGCGGGCTTAAGTTGAATCCGCGCGCGCGAGAGTTCTGCACACCGTAGTTTTCCCGGAACCGGTTCGCGATGGAGTTACCCTGCGAAACGAGACTCAAAAAGCGGTGTCTCAATAATCACTTATCGACATAGCGCCGACAAGCATTTGGAAAAATTGCCCGCAAGGCGTGCGCGTGACGCTTTTGTAAAAAATTTTTGGCGGTGGCGGAGATTTGTCACATGACGCGCGGCGCCTTCGAATCTGTGCACGGATTCAAACTCTTGCTCGCAAGCCTGTGCACAACTCCCGCGCGCCGTTAACGCTGGTCAAGTTTTTAGTCGCCTCAAGTGTGAATCAATTTCGTTGCGAGTCTTTCCGCATAGTGTATTCCTTAAGTCGTCCGCAGCGCCCACGATCTCAAGACCAGCGCGGTTTTAGAAACGGGGTGAGCGTGCAAATCGGCGGCGGTGTGCACGTAGGCGACGCTTCAACAAGCGATTGTCGGTTCAAAACCCATAGCAATATGGGAACGGTAGCTCTTTGTCTGAATGTCTCCAAGCGGGATCTTCGATCCCGCTCGCGCCAGACGCAAACGAGAGATGTCATGAAACTACCGCGACACACGTGATGGCGTAGCCGAGCGGACGAACAGTGCAGACGGGCGGGACATCGGCGACTTCAGTCGCAGTTGTCTTCAGGACACGCAGGACCTTGCCGTGAGCAATCACGGCAGGACGGGGAGGGTATCATGTCTTACGGACTCAACGCGGTATTGAAACAAGCCACCTACTCCAACGATGCCGGTTTAGATCAGCCCAACCTCCAGCCTCCCGCGTGTGACGGAGCGCCGAGTACGCGCTGACCTCGCGACCCCTCTATCTCTGACATCGCCAGTCCGACCCGCGGCGTTCGCGCCGAACGGCGGAGCTGTGTCCGACGATGGAATCGCTCGAGGTCGTGCCCTTTGAAGGATCCTGGCGGGACCCCTTCATGGCACTCACAACGCAACTTTATCTCTCAATAGAAGTTTTTTGACGATGAACACATCGGAACAGGATCGCTGGTCACGCGTGAAGAGCCGGCTGCGCTCGAACGTAGGCGAAGACGTCTATACGAGCTGGTTTGCCCGCATGGATCTGGAAGGCGTGCAGGAGGAGAGCGTGCGGCTCTCGGTGCCGACGCGCTTCCTGAAGAGCTGGATTCAGGCGCATTATGCCGAGCGCGTGCTGTCGTGCTGGCAGGCCGAGGCGCCGGAAGTGCATCGCATTGATCTCACCGTTCGCTCCGCGGTGCGCCCGGTCGTGCAGCAGAAGGAAGCGCCTGCGCCGGTCGAAACACGCCGCGCGCCCGCGCCGGAACTGCGCTCGACGGCGACTGCGCCGGTCTCCGCAAATCATGACGCGCTCGGCGGCTCGCCGCTCGATCCGCGCCTGACCTTTGCAAGCTTCGTCGTCGGCCGCTCCAACACGCTGGCGCATGCGGCGGCACGTCAGGTCGCCGAAGGGCGTCGCGGCGATCCCGTCATGTTCAACCCGCTCTACATCCATGCGGGCGTTGGGCTGGGCAAGACGCATCTGCTCCAGGCAGTGACCTGGGCCGGCAATTCCGGCAACGAGCGCAAGGTGCTGTATCTCACGGCCGAAAAATTCATGTACGGCTTCGTCGCCGCGCTGAAGACGCAGACGGCGCTTGCCTTCAAGGAAGCGCTGCGCGGCATCGACGTGCTCGTGATCGACGACCTCCAGTTCCTGCAGGGCAAGTCGACCCAGGCCGAGTTCTGTCACACGCTGAATGCGCTGATCGATGCCGGCCGCCAGGTCGTGATCGCGGCCGACCGTCCGCCGTCCGACCTCGAAAGCCTCGACGATCGCGTGCGCTCGCGCCTCGCCGGCGGTCTCGTGGTCGAGATGGGCTCGCTCGGCGAAGAGCTGCGCCACGGCATCCTCAAGTCGCGCGTTGCGGCAGCCCGCGCCCATCATGCGACCTTCGACGTGCCGGAGGAGGTGCTGCTCTATCTGGCTCGCACCATCACCCATAACGGCCGCGACCTCGAAGGCGCGATCAACCGGCTTCTCGCGCATTCGAAGCTGAACAACCAGCCGGTGACGCTGGAGATGGCCGAGCGCGAGGTGCGCGATCTGGTCCGGCCGCAGGAGCCGAAGCGGATCAAGATCGAGGACATCCAGCGCGTGGTGGCGCGGCAGTATAATGTCAGCCGTTCCGACCTCCTGTCCTCGCGCCGCACCGCCAACGTGGTCCGTCCGCGCCAGGTGGCGATGTATCTCGCCAAGACGCTGACCCTGCGCTCGCTGCCCGAGATCGGCCGCCGCTTCGGCGGGCGCGACCACACCACGGTGCTGCACGCCGTGCGCAAGATCGAGGCGCTGGTCAACAAGGACACGGCGCTGTCCGAGGAAGTCGAGTCGCTGAAGCGTCAGCTTCAGGAATAAACGCCTAAGGCTCCTGCCATTCTCCCGCCGCCCCGGCCATGCCTGGGCGGCGGTGTTCGTTTGCCGGGACGGCCGCCCTCCTTTTGGGCTGTAAATCGTGGGGAACCACCCCCCAATCCCTTGAAACGGATGGCTTTCCGCGCCACCTTGCGCGACCCTGACGGCTTTGGTCATATCGGCTGGATGATCCGGCTTTTCGGGGTCTTCGATGCCGTGGCGCGCGTCCCGCCGCCCGGCTTTTCCAACGTTGTGTTTCCTTGGGGATCGGGCGAGTAGTGCAATGAAGGTTACGGTCGAACGCGCGCAACTCCTGAAATCGCTGGGTCATGTCCACCGCGTGGTCGAGCGCCGCAACACCATTCCGATCCTCGGCAACGTGCTGGTCCGCGCCGAGAACGCGAAATTGTCGCTGAAGGCGACCGACCTCGACCTCGAGGTGACCGAGACGCTCCCGGCCGAAACCGCGACCGCGGGCTCCACCACCGTGCCGGCGCACATGTTCTACGACATCGTGCGCAAGCTGCCCGATGGCTCGCAGATCGTGCTGGAGGCCGACGGCGACCGCGCCGTGCTGGCGATCCGCGCCGGCCGCTCGCGCTTCACGCTGCAGACCCTGCCGGAGAATGATTTCCCGGATCTTGCCGCCGGCGACATGTCGCACTCGTTCTCGCTCGCCGCCAAGGACGTCAAGCGGCTGATCGACCGCACCCAGTTCGCGATCTCGACCGAAGAGACGCGCTATTACCTCAACGGCATCTATCTGCATGCCGCGGGCACGGCCACGGCCGCCACCCTGCGCGGCGTTGCCACCGACGGCCACCGGCTCGCCCAGCTCGACCTGGTCCAGCCCAAGGGCGCCGACGGCATGCCCGGCGTGATCGTACCGCGGAAAACCGTGGGCGAGGTGCAGCGCCTGATCGAGGACAACGAGGCCGAAGTCACGATCGAGCTGTCGCAGGCCAAGATCCGCTTCACCATCGGCAATGTGGTGCTGACCTCGAAGCTGATCGACGGCACCTTCCCCGACTATGGCCGCGTGATCCCGCAGGGCAACGACAAGGAACTCGTCGTCGACAAGAAGGATTTCGAGAACGCGGTCGACCGCGTCTCCACCATCTCCAGCGAGCGCGGCCGGGCCGTGAAGCTCTCGCTGTCGCCGGGCAAGCTGGTACTATCGGTCACCAACCCGGATTCCGGCAGCGCGACCGAAGAGCTCGAAGTCGAATACGCCTCCGACGCCCTCGATATCGGCTTCAACTCGCGCTACCTCCTCGACATCGCCGCCCAGATCGAAGGCGACGTCGCCACGCTGAAGCTCGCCGACCCCGGCTCACCGACGCTTGTGCAGGACAAGGACGACAAGAGCGCGCTGTATGTGCTGATGCCGATGCGGGTGTGAGGCCTACCGGCCTCGCCACGTACTAACTACATCCGTCATGGCCGGGCTTGTCCCGGCCATCCACGTCTTTGGAGCCAAGGACGTGGATGCCCGGCACAAGGCCGGGCATGACGAAAAGCGGATTTCCATGACCCCCTCCCGCATTCAACGCCTGACGCTGACGCATTTTCGCAATTATCGGGCGGCGGGGCTCGAGACGGCGGTTGACATGGTGGCGCTGGTCGGACCGAACGGGGCCGGCAAGACCAATTGCATCGAGGCGATCTCGTTCCTGTCGCCGGGCCGCGGCTTGCGGCGCGCCACGCTGGAGGATGTCGCCGACAACCAGGGCGACGGCTCCTGGGCCGTGTCGGCGCAGGTCGAGGGCGCGCTGGGGCTCGCCACGCTCGGCACCGGCATCGACGCGCCGCGCGCGGACGCCGCAGTCAGCCGGCGCTGCCGCATCGACCGCGAGCCGGTGAATTCGGCCACCGCCTTCGGCGACCACATCCGCATGGTGTGGCTGACGCCGGCGATGGACGGGCTGTTCATGGGCGCGGCCTCCGAGCGGCGGCGCTTCTTCGACCGCCTGGTGCTGGCCATCGACAGCGAGCATTCCAGCCGGATCTCCGCGCTCGAACGCTCCCTGCGGTCGCGCAACCGCCTGCTCGAGACGCGCAATTACGACGACCATTGGTGTGATGCGATCGAGCGCGAGACCGCAGAGCTTGCGGTCGCGGTCGCCGCAACGCGCGGCCAGACCGCAGCGCGCCTCACCGGGATGCTCAACGCACGCGCGCAGGCATCCGCGTTTCCGTCCGCGCAAATCGCGCTGGACGGCTGGATGGAGAACGCGCTGCTCAACGAAACCGCGACGTCGGTCGAGGACCGCTACCGCCAGATCCTGCGCGACAATCGCCCGCGCGACGCCATCGCCGGCCGCACCACCGACGGCCCGCATCTCACCGATCTCCAGGTGATCTATGCGCCGAAGAGCATGCCGGCGCGCGATGCCTCGACCGGCGAGCAAAAGGCGCTGCTGATTGGCCTCGTGCTGGCACATGCGAGCCTGGTCGCCGAGATGACCGGCATCGTGCCGCTGCTGCTGCTCGACGAGGTCGTCGCGCATCTCGATCCGAACCGGCGCGCGGCGCTGTTCGAGGAGCTGCGCAAGCTCGGCGCGCAGGTGTGGCTGACCGGCGCTGACCCCGCCGCCTTTGCCGACATTGGCGCAGGCGGCGACGTCTTTGACGTCGAGAGCGGACGTGTCTCCGCCCGGCGCTAGACCGCGCCGTTGAACCCGGCCGTTTGCAATCGCGACTAGCCTTTCGAGGCCACGGCGATGCCTGTCACGGCCTTCGCCAGCGCGCAAATGACGTCACGCGCGAAAACCCTGGAGAAAGAGATGCGGACAGTAAGGACCGGGGCGCGAGTCCCGGCTCAATGGCTGGCGTTTGCGTGCGGCCTCCTCTTGCTTGCCGTCTGCATGCTCGCAGCAAGCGCCAGCGCCTGGGTGCCGCATCTGTCGCCGCTGTTCGCGTCGGCGCTCACGCCGGACCCCGCTGCCAAGCTGCCCGCGCCGACCCGCTACAGCTACCGAGGAACGCACACCACCGTCGTCAAGGGCGTTGAAACGCCGCTCCGCACGAGGCTGGAGGCCACCGTGCCCGCCGAGCTCGGCGACGTCCTCGCCTTCTACCGCACCGAGCTCAGCAAGCTCGGCTGGCAGGAGCAGCGCGATGGCGCGGTGGTCTCCGCCGATCACGTCAAGCTCGCCTTCGCCTCCCCGCTCGGGCCTGGCATGCTGGCGCTCGACCGCAAGGACGCCAGCACCGCCGTCAACCTCGTGCAGAAGAATGCATCTGTCGCGGCCAATGCGAACGTGATGCCCGAGCCCGGCCAGGCGAAGCTGGTGTTCTCCAATATCAGCGAAACGGAAGCCACGCTCACGATCAACGACCGGACCATCAAGCACGCCGCCGGCGCCTACGCGGTTTCGCTGGATCTGCAGCCCGGCCAATATTCCTACGAGGTGAGCGTGCCGGGCCATCCAGCCGCGACGAACATCCTCAACTTCGCTGCCGGAGATACCTGGGAGCTTACGGTCGGGCGCGACGGAGAGGCATGCCGCTCCTGCTGTATTGAACCTCCCGGGTTTCTGCCGCGACTTCTCGTCTGAGGCCGCGCCGACGGCGTCGCAGCCTGCAAATGCGCACGCCCGAGCCGTGCGCGATATCCTGGAGACGTGACGATGTCGATGATCCCGCGCGGGACCCAAGTCCCGGCACGATGGCAGCTGCTTGCCTGCGGCCTTGTCCTGATGGCGAGCTGCTCGATCGCGGCCGCCGCCGACGGAGGCATCGTCGACGTCCATGCGCTGCCGCAGCTCGAGGGCGCGGTGGAAGACACCTCGCGCCCCGATCCCTACCGCGTCGAATACCGCATGCCAACGCCGGAAGCCGTGACATCGCCGGCGGTGAAGAAACTCCTGAGCGCCGACGGCTGGGTGCCCTATGTGAGGCCACTGGAGGAGAAGAGCACCAATCTGAACTTCAAGAAGGGACGGCAGGGCCTTTCGGTTCACTTCACGCAAGCCCTCGGCCGGCCCGATCAATCCGTGGTCTACTACACGACCGACCGGATCTACGGGAACGTGCCGTTTCCGGACGGGGCGAGCGACATCATGTTCGACGGGACCCGGCCCTATCTCGGCTGCATCGCGCCCAGCGCGCTCGATGCGACGGCGGATTTCTACGCCGGCCAGATGGCCGCGATCGGCTGGCAGAAACTCACGCCGGAAACCGCCGCGCGCTGGACGACCAGCCTGGACGAGACCGTCCCCAACGGCTTGCGCACATTCTACGCACATCCCGATAGCCAGGAGACCGGCTTCTACCGGCAGAAGCCCGTGATGCTGACGCTGACGCGCCGCGACGACGGCCGCACCAATGTCGACATCCGCGTCGCGCCGTTCGCGCTCCCCGCCGACCTCACGGCCGACAGCGACGCCGCCGGCCTGCCGAGACCAACGTTTACCAAATGGTCGAGGGGCCTCGGCACCGCAAGCTCCAACAAGCGCGAGATGTCGGCCGCCGCGATGGCCGAGCTGCCCGCCGTGCTGGCCTTCTATCACCGCGAGCTCGCCGCGCGCGGCTGGCAGGAGGATGGCAGCGCGCCGCTCGCGCCCGGCGACGAGGTCGCGATCAAGATCTCCAACGCCGAGGAAACCGGCGTGCTGCGGCTCGGCCGCAAATATGATTTCACCATGGTCAGCTTGACCGCGCAGGTGAAGGACTCCGCGCTTGCCGCCCGCGCCAAGGCGAAGAAGGAGGCCGACGAGAAGTTCCTTGGAGATGCGCTAGGTGCGGCCAAGCAGCTCATCGCCGCCGACGAGGCCCGCCGCAAGGTGCAGGCCGCCGGACTCTCCGATGCGCCGCTCAATGTGCTCGTCGACAGCAAGACACCGGTGCCGCTGCCCGAGACCGCCGAAGGCGTGACGTTCGAAGGCGGCGACGGCCGGCTCGAATTCTCTTCCACGTCGAGCGTGAAGGCGCTCGGCAGCTTCTACCGCGCATCGCTGAAGAACGCGGGCTGGAAAGAGCAACCCTCCGTCATCAACCAGCCCAACATGGCGGTGATGGAATTCTCCAAGGCCGGCAAGTCGATCTCGATGACCGTGATGCAGATGGGCCCGAAGGTGAATGTCAGCGCCACCGGATCCGGCCTCATGGTGGCTGCAGCGAAACCGGTTGAGGCCAAATCGGCAGAAGCAAAGCCGGTGCAGACCAAGTCGGCCGAGCCGCTGAAGCCCGATCCCGATTCCGCCCTGCCGGTGCCGACGCAGCGCAGCTCGAGCGGGATCAGCTCGACGAAATTCCCCGGCAGCGACCAATCGTTCCGCAAGGAGCTTGAAGCCAGCATTCCGGCTGAGCTCTCAGACGTCCTCGCCTTCTATCGCGCGGAGCTCACCAAGCGCGGCTGGCAGGAAAAGACTGACGGCGCGACTGTTACCGCCGAGCGGGCTGAGCTGGCGTTCACCTCGCCGGAGGGTCCGGCCATGCTGAAGCTCGGCCGCGCCAGGGAGGAGACAACTGTCAGCCTGGTGCAGCGGAATCCGCAGGCAGCGGCAAAGGCCGACATCATGCCCAAGGCGGGACAGGCCAGGCTGATGCTCGGCAATATCGGGCCGAAGGAGGCGTCGCTCACGATCAACAAGCAGACCATCAAGATCGCGGCCGGCGCCGGCGGCCCGCAATCGCCGAAGGGCCCGATGCTCGACCTGCCGCCCGGCAAGTACCAGTACGCGCTACGCATGCCGGGTCAGCCCGCCCGCACCGACACCCTCACCGTTGCCGCCGGCGACGCCTGGGGCCTTCTGGTGGGCCCGAGCGGCGACGTGCTTCCGCTGCAAATGTATTGAGGTGCGACGAAGCAGGTGCGCCCACGCGCAGCCGGCGTTTCGGACCCGTGGGCGGAAAGTTGATCTAGATCAACAGAGCGTTGCGGCATTGCCTCCCGAATAGACGTCAACAGGGTTCTGACGTCTCCAAGAGGGAGCTTGCAATGACCTGCACCCGTCACGTTGACGATAGCTCAAAGCCAGAAAGCCGCTTACTAAACCACCGCAACTTGCTGCTTTGCGGCACCGCACTGACCGTCGCTTTTTTGCTGTGCGCCCTGGAGACGGCCAGCGTCGCGCAGCAAACCACCGGCACGCCGGGTTCGCCGAGCGCCACGACAACCATCGATGGCAAGCAGCTTCCGCCTGAACCTCCGAAGTTCGAAGGCGTGATCAAGGAAGATGCCACGGACTCCAAGCCATACTGGCCACCGTCCGTTGTGCCGCCCAAAGGCGCGCCGAACGTGCTGCTGATCATGACCGACGACCAGGGTTATGGCGTGACCGGCACCTTCGGCGGCGTGGTCCCGACCCCGAACATGGATCGCATCGCCAAGGCGGGCCTGCGTTACACGCAGTTTCACTCGACAGCGCTCTGCTCGCCGACGCGGGCAGCGCTGATCACCGGCCGCAACCACCACTCGGTCGGGTTTGGCGTGATCGGTGAAATGTCCACCGGCTATCCGGGCTACGATTCCGTCATTGGCCAGGAAAGTGCGACGATCGGGACCATTCTGCGGGATAACGGATTTGCCACCTCGTGGTTCGGCAAGAACCATAACACCCCAACCTATCTGTACAGCTCGGCCGGGCCGTTCGACCAATGGCCGGTCGGAATGGGATTCGAATATTTCTACGGCTTCATGGGCGGCGAGACCGACCAGTGGACGCCTTACCTTTTCCGCAACACGAGCCAGGTTTTTCCATGGGTCGGCAAGACCGGCTACAACCTCATCACCGACATGGCGGATGACGCCATCAACTACATGAACGGACTGAACGCGGCGGCGCCCGAGAAGCCGTTCTTCGTCTACTACGTGCCTGGCGGTACCCATTCGCCGCATCAGCCGAAGAAGGAATGGAGCGAGAAGTTCAAGGGCAAGTTCGACATGGGCTGGGAGAAGCTGCGCGAGCAGATCTTCGCCAACCAGAAGCGGCTCGGGGTGATCCCGGCGAACACCCAGCTCACCGCCTGGCCGGATGTTCTGCCGAAGTGGGACTCGCTCTCGTTCATCCAAAAGAAATTATACGCGCGCGAAGCCGAGGTGTTTGCCGGCTATGCGGCGTATACCGACTACGAAATCGGCCGCGTCATCCAGGCGGTCGAGGACATGGGCAAACTCGACAACACGCTGATCATCTACATCAGCGGCGACAATGGCACCAGCGCCGAAGGCACGCTCGAGGGCACTTTCAATCAAATGACCGCCTACAACGGCATTCTGAAACTGCCCGAAGCCGAGCAGATGCTGCATTACGAGGATTGGGGCTCCGACAAGACCTACCCGCATATGTCGGTGGCGTGGTCGTGGGCCTTCGACACCCCGTTCAAGTGGACCAAGCAGGTGGCATCGCACTTCGGCGGCACCCGGCAAGGCATGGCCATCTCATGGCCCGGCCACATCAAGGACGTCGGCGGCATCCGCAGCCAATTCCATCACATGATCGACATCGTGCCGACGATTCTGGAAGCCACCGGCATTCAAGCTCCCGACACTGTCAATGGCATCAAGCAAAGGCCCATCGAGGGCGTCAGCATGGCCTATACGTTCGACCAGGCCAACGCCAACGCGCCGTCAAAGCGCGACACGCAGTATTTCGAGATGTTCGCGAACCGCGGCATCTATCACGATGGTTGGTATGCATGTACGACGCCGCCTGCGCCTCCCTGGCTTCTGGGCACCGCCAAGCTGCCGGGGATCAATGAATACAAGTGGGAGCTTTACAACATCGCCGAGGATTACTCGCAGGCCAATGACCTCGCAGCGAAAAATCCCGACAAGCTCAAGGAGTTGCAAGCGTTATTCCTGTCGGAGGCGGCGAAATACCAGGTCTTTCCGCTGGACAACTCGGTCCTGCCCCGCATTGTGACACCGCGCCCAAGTGCGACCGCCGGACGAACCGTTTTCACATATTCTGGTGAGAACGCTGGCATCCCTGACGCTAACGCTCCGAGCCTTCTCAATAAGGATTACACGATCACGGCCGAGGTTACCGTTCCTAAGGGCGGCGCGGAAGGAATGATCGCCACTCTAGGCGGTCGCTTTGGCGGATACGCCCTCTACCTGCTCAAAGGCAAGCCGGTCTTCGTCTATAACCTGCTCGATCTAGAACGGTACCGCTGGGAAGGCGGCATTGGCGGTCGCGACTTGTTTACGGATGCGCTCAAGCCGGGCAAGCACACCATTGTATTCGACTTCAAGTACAACGGCCCCGGTCCGGGCAAGGGTGGCACCGGCGTACTGACGGCCGATGGCAAGCTGGTGGCCGCAAAGACGATCCCGCACACGATTCCGTTTCTTATGGCCATCGACGAAACGTTTGACATCGGCAGCGACACCCGCACGACGGTGGACGACAGCTACAAGCTGCCCTTCCGTTTTACCGGCAAGATCGACAAGCTGACCTTCAAGCTTGGCGCGACGCAGATGACGGAGGATGAGCAAAAGGTCATTCGACACGCGCTCGAAAGAGCGAGGGACTAAGCGCGACAGGTCGGGGCGATTCATGTCGGCCCCAACGCCACGACTTATCCTTCTTCGCTAGGAAATCGTTCGGCGGGATCCGCTTCGAAAGCCTGCGCGAAGCATCATCGCGTATAGAAGGGAGTGCCGGCAGTGGATTCTTCATTTGGCGCGCTGGATGCGTTCGCGTTTGTCATGTTCGCTGTCCTGATCTTTGTTGGCGTCGTCATTGTCGTCAGTCTGGGCGCGAAGGAGGCCACGCTGACGATCAACAAGCAGACGGTGAAGATCGCAGCCGGCGCCGGCGGCCCGCAATCGCCGAAAGGCCCGATGCTCGACCTGCCGCCCGGCACCTACCAGTACGCGCTACGCCTGCCCGGGCAGCCCGCTCGCAACGAAACCCTGACCGTTGCCGCCGGCGACGCCTGGGGCCTCCTCGTGGGGCCAAGCGGCAACGTGCTGCCGCTCCAGATGTATTGATCCCGCCGCCTGTGCCTGTAACGGCCAGGTTGAACCTGTCCGGTTGGTGGGGCGACTAGTCGTCCGAAGGCGGCGGCGACTGTGTCGCAGCCGCTGCATCGCGCGAAAACTACAACGTGCGACATCCCTGGAGAGCGGCATGACGACGGTGAGGCGCAGAACGAAGGTCCCGGCACGATGCCGGCTGTTCGCGTGCGGCCTCGCTCTTCTCGCGGGCGGCCTGGTCGCTGCAGGCGCCGGCGGATGGCTGCCGCACCCGTCCCCGCAAACTTCGGCCGCACTCACACCGGCGGATCCCGACGCCGAGATGCCGGTGCCGAAGCAACACAACGTCTCCAGCTCCAACACCACCCATATGACCGGCATCGAAATCCCGCTGCGGGTCGGGCTCGAAGCCCATGTGCCGGCCCAGCTCAGCGATGTGCTCGCCTTCTACCGCACGGAGCTCGCAAAGCGCGGCTGGGAGGAAAGGCCTGAAGGCACTGTGGTTGCCGCCGATCATGTGCAGCTCGCCTTCGCCTCCCCCAAGGGGCCGGCCACCCTGAAGCTCGGCCGCGCGCAGGACGAGACCATTGTCAGCCTGGTGCAGCGGAATACGGAGGCCGCGGCCAAGGCCAATTTCCTGCCGATAGCAGGACAAGCACGGCTGATATTCGGCTATCTCGTGCCGGACGTGGCTTCGCTCACGATCAACGATCAGACCATCAAGATCGCGGGCGGCGTCAATCACCCACAAATGCTGGATCTGCCGCCCGGCAAATATTCCTACAAGCTGGTCGTGTCGGGCTATGCGGTGCGCACCGATACCATCACCGTGGCCTCAGGCGAGGCCTGGTCCCTCAGCTTGGGCAACGACGACAAGAAGCCGGATCAGATCTACTGAACCCAGTGACCTGTTCAGAGGCGCCACGGCGCCTGGGAACGCGCTTCTCCGCCCCGCAAAATCCACGCCTTCAAGAGCTAAAAACAGGGCCTCGAATCGCCCTTTTCGCAAGCCCCAGAATCGGCCTTCGAGAGCCTTGAAAACTGGCTAAAAATCCCTATTTCGTCAAAGGGTTGCCGGAGGATACTTTGCGCTAGGCGCAAGCGGTCTTTCATGGCACAAATAGCCTGCAAATCAGCGCCTTTTGCGCGGCTGATTCGGGCGACATCTCGAAGGCCTCTCATGACAGAACCTGCTCGGCAGACGCCTGCCGAAAACGAGCCCTCCAATCCGAGCGATTACGGGGCGGAATCGATCCGCGTGCTCAAGGGTCTTGACGCCGTCCGCAAGCGCCCGGGCATGTATATCGGCGACACCGACGACGGCTCGGGCCTGCACCACATGGTCTACGAGGTCGTCGACAACGCGATCGACGAGGCGCTCGCGGGCCATGCCACGCGCGTCGACGTCGTGCTCAATGCCGACAATTCCGTCACGGTGCGCGACGATGGCCGCGGCATTCCCGTCGACATCCACAAGGGCGAAGGCATCTCCGCGGCCGAGGTCATCATGACCCAGCTCCACGCCGGCGGAAAGTTCGACCAGAATTCCTACAAGGTCTCCGGCGGCCTGCACGGCGTCGGCGTCTCCGTCGTCAACGCGCTGTCGAGCAAGCTCGGCTTGCGCATCTGGCGCGACGACAAGGAGCACTACATCGAGTTCGCCCATGGCGATGCGGTTGCGCCGCTGAAGGTGGTCGGCGACGCGCCGGGCCGGCGCGGCACCGAGGTGACGTTCCTGGCCTCGCCCGAGACCTTCAAGAACATCGAATATGATTTCGCGACACTGGAGCACCGGCTGCGCGAGCTCGCCTTCCTCAATTCCGGCGTCAACATCGCCCTCTCCGACATGCGTCATGCGGTCGAGAAGCGCGAGGAGATGCACTATTCCGGCGGCGTCGAGGAATTCGTCAAATATCTCGACCGCAACAAGAAGGCGATCGTGCCGGCGCCGATCATGGTGCGCGCGGACGCCAACGGCATTGGCGTCGAGGCCGCACTTTGGTGGAACGACAGCTACCACGAGAACGTGCTGTGTTTCACCAACAACATCCCGCAGCGTGACGGCGGCACCCATCTGGCCGGTTTCCGCGGCGCGCTGACGCGTCAGGTCAACGGCTATGCCGAGGCCAATGCGAAGAAGGAAAAGATCGCGCTGACCGGCGACGATTGCCGTGAAGGCCTCACCGCCGTTCTCTCGGTGAAGGTGCCCGATCCGAAATTCTCGTCGCAGACCAAGGACAAGCTGGTGTCCTCGGAAGTGCGTCCCGTGGTCGAGAACGTCCTCAACGAGGCGCTCCAGGCCTGGTTCGAGGAGCACCCGTCCGAGGCCAAGATGATCGTCGGCAAGGTGATCCAGGCCGCCGCCGCGCGTGAAGCTGCGCGAAAGGCGCGCGAGCTGACGCGCAAGAGCCCGCTCTCGGTCTCCTCGCTGCCCGGCAAGCTCGCCGACTGCCAGGAAAAGGACCCGGCGAAGTCCGAACTGTTCATCGTCGAGGGCGACTCGGCAGGCGGCAGCGCCAAGCAGGGCCGCAACCGCGAATTCCAGGCGGTGCTGCCGCTGCGCGGCAAGATCCTCAATGTGGAGCGCGTCCGCCCCGACAAGATGCTGGGAAGCGAGCAGATCGGCACGCTGATCACCGCGCTCGGCACCGGCATCAGCGACGAATTCTCGATCGATAAGCTGCGCTATCACAAGATCATCGTGATGACGGACGCCGACGTCGACGGCGCCCACATCCGCACGCTGCTGCTGACCTTCTTCTATCGTCAGATGCGCGACATCATCGACGGCGGCTACCTCTACATCGCCCAGCCGCCGCTCTATAAGGTCAGCCGCGGCAAGTCTGAGCAATATCTGAAGGACGAGCGGGCGCTCGAGGATTATCTGATCGACACAGGCCTCGACGATTGCGTCTTCATTCCCGGCGTCGGCGGCGATCGCACCGGCCGCGACTTGCGTTCGCTGGTCGATGATGCGCGCGTCGTTCGCAGCATCCTTCGCAATTTGCACAGCCGCTACAATCGCAAGGTGATCGAGCAGGCCGCGATCACCGGCGTGCTGAACAAGGCGATCTACGGCGATCCCGAGAAGGCCGCCGCGGCCGCGCAGTACATCGCCGGCCGCCTGGACAATCAGTCCGAGGAGGTCGAGCGCGGCTGGCTCGGCCAGTACGTGGAAGGTCAGGGTTTCCAGTTCGAGCGCACCGTGCGCGGCGTCAAGGAAGCCGCCGTCATCGACGCCGCCTTCCTGGGCTCGGTCGAAGCCCGCAAGCTCGACGAATACACCGTGAAGCTCCAGGACGTTTATGCCCGCCCCGGCAAGCTGCGGCGCAAGGACGTCGAGCACATGGTCTACGGCCCGGTCGACCTGTTCGAAGCGGTCACCGACGCCGGCCGCAAGGGCGTCACGCTGCAGCGCTACAAAGGTCTGGGCGAGATGAACCCGGAGCAGCTCTGGGAAACGACGCTGGACATCGATGCGCGCTCGCTGCTGCAGGTGAAGGTCAAGGAGGTCGACGAGGCCGACGACATCTTCACCAAGCTGATGGGCGACGTGGTCGAACCGCGCCGCGACTTCATCCAGGAACACTCGCTGAGCGCGACGATCGATATCTGAGGCCGCAACATTCACGAAGGGTCGTCGTGCCCGGGCTTGTCCCGCCTGCGCGGCCGAAGCCGCTTCGGCGAGGCGAAGGCCCGGGCATCCACGTTCTTCGTGCGACGCCGCAAGGCGTGGATGGCCGGGACATAGGCGAGCGAAAGCGACGCCGTCCTTCGGACGGCTATGCCCGGCCATGACGGGTGGAAACACCTCGGCTGAACCTCACCCCCCACCATCGCGACGAAGTGGCATGAACCCGTAAGGCCAATTCCGGCCGGGATGCGCCACGCATGACCAGTTCGGCGACCACCAGTTCCGCCCTCCCCTCCCGCCGTCTCGGCATCATCGGCAGCATTGTCGGTGTGCTGGCGCTGATGGCGGCGGTGTTGCCGCACTGGGTGGTGCCGATGATCTTCCCGCCGCCACCGGCGGACCAGGTCATCGTCGACACCGGCCATCGCATCAAGGACCGCGTGATCGCGCGGGTGAAGGGCGTGGAGTATCAAGCGCCGGAGGTCGAGAAATCGGCTGGGCGGAGCTGGAGCGAAGCCGCTTCGGTCACCGCAATCTCGCTCGGCCTGCTCGCCATCCTGCTCTCGGTCCTCGCGCTGATCTTTCGGGAGGAGCGGCTCCTTGCCGGCGTGGCTGCCACCCTCGGCACCGGCGCCATCGCGATCGAGATTTCCTTCGTCATGATCGGCGCGCTGATCCTGATCGCGATCCTGTATGTGGTCGCGAATATCATCGGGCTGCTTTAACCCTTTCGGGGCTGACGGACGGGCCCGGATTGCGGCCGCCACAATTGCTCCCGCGCTCAATTCTCTGTAGTTTCCGCCCGAAACAGCCCCACCCAACAGGACAGCGAGAACCCCGTGGCGCCCATCCAGTACATCGTCGAGGGCGGTCACCGGCTCTCGGGCTCGATCGAGCCGTCCGGCAACAAGAATTCGGCGCTGCCGATCATCGCCGCCGCCCTGCTCACCGAGCATCCGGTGACGCTGGAGAACGTGCCGCGGATCCGCGACACCGAGACGCTGGTCGAGCTGATCCGCTCGGTCGGCGCGGCGGCGGAATGGACCGCCCGCAATACGCTGCACATCCACGCCAAGAGCATCCGCGCCGCCGACCTCGACCCCGAGCTCTGCGTCCGTATCCGCGCCTCGATCCTGCTCGCGGGCCCCCTGCTCGCCCGCTGCGGCGAAGTGATGCTGCCGCCGCCCGGCGGCGACGTCATCGGCCGCCGCCGCCTCGACACCCATGTGCTCGCGCTCGAACAACTGGGCGCCAAGGTCACCGCCACCGATCGGCTCGAATTCCGCGCGGCAAAGCTCGCCGGTGCTGACGTGTTTCTGGACGAGCCGAGCGTCACCGCAACCGAGAACGCGCTGGTCGCGGCGGTCGCCGCCGACGGCGTCACCCATTTGCGCAACGCGGCCTCCGAGCCGCATGTGCAGGACCTCGCCAATTTCCTGGTCGCGCTCGGCGCGCGAATCGAGGGCATCGGCACCAACACCATGATCGTGCATGGGCCGGCGACGCTGGGCGCCACGACCTACCGGATCCAGCCCGATCATATCGAGGTCGGCTCGCTGATCGGGCTTGCGGCCGTCACGCGCTCCCCGCTTCGCATCGTGCGCGCCGGCGTCGAGCATCTGCGCTCGATCCGCATGGGATTCGAGCGGCTCGGCATCGTCTGCCGCATCGAGGGTGACGATCTCATCGTGCCCTCGAACCAGACGCTGAAGATCCAGGACGATTTCGGCGGCCACGTGCCGAAGCTGGAAGACCAGCCCTGGCCGGCCTTCCCGGCCGATCTGATGTCGATCGCGATCGTCACCGCCACGCAATGCGACGGCGTGATCCTGATGTTCGAGAAGATGTTCGAATCACGGATGTTCTTCGTCGACAAGCTGATCGCCATGGGCGCGCGAATTGTTCTTTGTGACCCTCATCGCGCCATCATCGCCGGCCCCAGCCGCCTGCGTGGCGCATCGATGATCTCGCCCGACATCCGCGCCGGCATGGCGATGCTGCTCGCCGCGGTCTGCGCCGAGGGCACCTCCACGATCAACAACGCCGACCAGATCGAGCGCGGCTACGAGCGCATCGACGAACGCCTGAACGCGCTCGGCGCGAAGATCAGGCGCGTGCCGGAGCGGAAGGGCTGAGGGGCTTCTTCCTTCTCCCCTTGTGGGAGAAGGTGGCGCGAAGCGCCGGATGAGGGGTTTTCTCCGCGAATCCAAATCAGATTTGAATTCGCGGAGAGAACCCCTCACCCGTCTCGCCGCTGTCGCGGCGAGCCACCCTCTCCCCTTGTGGGCCTGTTGCGTAATTCGTCAATTGTGATTCCCTAAGGCAAAGCCTCGGAGGGTAGCGATGGCGGTCAAGCGGACGGGACAGCCGAGCTTTGTGGAAGCGCTGATGCCGAAGGGCGCCGGCGCCAATGCAGCGCTGGATCGACTGGCTGGCCTGGTCAAGTGGTACCGGTTCGAGAAGCTGATCGGCCATTTGCGGGATGAAGGGGCCCCCGGTCGTCCGGGTTATCCGGTGCTGGTGCTGTTTCGTGCTGTGTTGCTGCAGTCGCTCTATGGTCTTTCAGCGAGCTCGAGGAGGCGCTGGGTGACCGGTTGTCGTTCAAGCGCTTCGTCGGTCTGAGCCTCGAAGATACGACGCCCGATCACACGGTTCTGAACCGCTTCCGGAACCAGCTCGTCGAACAAGGCCTGCTGGAGAAGCTGTTTGGCGAACTGGATCGTCAGCTTGAGAATGCCGGCGTGATCCTCAAGCGCGGCACGATGCTGGATGCGACCTTGATCCAGGCGGTGTCGGCTCCTCCGAAGGAAGATCGCCCCTCAAACGATCCTGACGCCCGGTTTGCCAAGCGGCAAGGCAAAAGCGGCTCGACCTTCGGTTACAAGGCCCATGTGGGCGTCGACGAAGGATCCGGCCTGATCCGCGCAGTGCTGACCACGCCCGCCAACATCAAC
>NZ_JASAUS010000027.1:0-74062 GCF_029953005.1 Bradyrhizobium sp. Mp27
ACGAGAAGGGCGGAATCGTATCGTCGGTCATGGCGGGCGTGGCGTTCGCGGTTGGAGGTGATGGGGTTGGCTTCGCAACCGAATCCTACGCCGCATCAGCGCTTTACCCCTGAGGCGCACTCTTACGAATAAGACGGGCTAGACCCGCCCGAGACCGCAGGATGTGACCGTCATCACAGAGATGCGGTTCCCGAACGCCGGCCGGCTCAGGACGCGACCCCAACCGCCTTGCTGTCGACCGCGGCCTGGATTTCCGCATCGCTCAGGCCCGCCTCGCGCAACACCTCGCGCGAGTGCTCGCCGAGGCGCGGCGCCATGCGATGGATGCCGGCCGGGCTTTCCGAGAATTTCGTCGCGGGCCGCGCCTGCCGGATCCGGCCTTCGGTCGGATGATCAATATCCGCAAACAGTGCGACGGCGGCGAGATGCGGCTGCTCGCCGATCTCGGTGAGCCGGGCGAAGGCGGTGTGCGGCACGTCCAGCCGCAGCAGCAATTCCTCCCACTCCGCAGTGGTGCGGGTCGGCCCGATCTCGCTCATGCGGTCGTAGACCTTGTCGATGTTCTGGGAACGAAGCACGGGATCGCGCACCCCGAGCTCCTCGATCAGTTCGGGGCGGCCGACAGCCTCGAAGAAGGCGCACCAATTGTCTCCGGAGTAAGGCAGCATCGTCAGCCAGCCGTCCTTGGTCTGCACCGGGCGCCGGTTCTTCATCCGCTTGTAGCCGGTCGGGCCGATCGGCGGATCGAACGCGTGTCCGCCCAGCATCTCGATGCTGTTGAAGCCAGCGATGGTTTCCAGCATCGGCACTTCGACCATCTGGCCCTGCCCGCTGTGCTCGCGCCGGAACAAGGCCGCGGACACGGCGCCGACCATCGCCATCGCGCAGATCTTGTCGCCGATCAGGCTCGGAACGAATTCCGGCTCCTCGTCCGATCCGATCGATGACGCCAGACCCGACGCGGCCTGGATGATCTCGTCGAAGGCGGGGCGCGCCGCCCACGGCCCGTCCTGGCCAAAGCCGGTCGCCGCGGCATAGATCAGGCGCGGATTGAGCTTTGCGCAGGCCTCGTAGCCGAAGCCGAGCCGCGCCATCGCGGCGGGGCGCACATTGGTGACGAGCGCATCGACCGTCGGGATCAGTCGCGCCAGCGCCGCCTTGCCGTCCGGATGCTTCAAATCGAGCGCAAGGCTGCGCTTGTTGCGGTTGACGGCCATGAACTGGCCACTCATGCCGCGGTTCCGGAACACGCCGGTGTAGCGCCACGTATCGCCCGCGGGCGGCTCGACCTTGATGACATCGGCGCCCCAGTCGCCGAGCATCTGCGCGGCGTAGGGGCCGAACAGCACGCTCGTCAGATCGAGAACGCGGATACCGCTGAGGGGGCCGGTCGGTGTCATCGTCGTTTCACTGTCGTTGGAGGAAGCAATTGTGGGACAAGACGGGCAGGTCAGGCTGGTGCCAGCCCGCCCGTCACATTGCGTCGATCCTATTCGCCGATCACGTCGCCGAACAGCTCCCAGGACTTGCCGTTGAAGCGCGCCATCTGCAACTGCCGGATCGGCGTCACCTGCTCGGCCGAGGTGTTGAGCTTGATGCCCGGCAGCAGCATCGGCAATTCGACGTCCCTGAACGACTGCGTCTGCTTCATCAGGTTGGCGCGGGTGAGGTCGTTGCCGGCGCGCTGCAGCACCAGCTCCATGATCTGCGCCATGGTGTAGCCGGTGACGTTGAAGACGTCGGCCGGATCGGCGCCCGAATTGTACGTCTTCATCCACTCGCGCCAGGCTTTCATGCCGGAATCATTCTCCCAGCGCGGATCACCGGGATCCTTCTGGAAAGCACCGGTGACGATGCCGACGGAATTGTCGAGCCCGGCCGGCACCAGCACGGAGCCGACGGAGTTGGAAACGGCGGGAAGGATGATCTGCGGCTTCCAGCCGAGCTCGGCGATTTTCTTGATGGCCTGCGCCGCGAATTTCGGCGTGCACTCGTTGAAAACAACGTCGGCGCCGGCGGCCTTGAACTTGACGATCTGGGAGTCCACGGTCGGATCCGATGTCTCGTAGGTGGCCTCGGACACGATCTGGTTGACGTGCTCCCCTAACCCTTCCTTGAAGCCGGCGAGATAGTCGCGCCCGGGATCTTCGTTCGGCGTGATGACGGCGATTTTAGCATTCGGCTTGTTAGCGAGAATCCACTTGGCATAGATGCGGCCTTCGGTCCGGTAGGTCGGCTGCGAACCGGTGGTCCAGGGAAAATGCTGCGGATCGTTCCAGCGGCTGGCGCCGCTCGACGGGAACAGCTGCGGGATCTTCTTGCCGTTGAGGTATTTCTGCGCGGCGATGTTGGGACCGGTGCCGAGCATCGAGAACATCGCCAGCACCTCGTCGCTCTCGGCGAGGCGGCGAACCTGCTCGACCGTCTTCGACGGCGAATAACCGTCGTCCATGCTGAGCAGCTCGACCTTGCGGCCGTTGATGCCGCCCTTGTCGTTGAGCATCTTGAAATAGGCGATCTCGGCGCGGCCAATCGCGGAATAGGCGGAGGCCGGTCCCGAGTAGGGCATGGTCTGCCCGAGCTTGATCGACGTGTCGGTCGCGCCGGTATCGTAGTTTCCGGCCATCGCGGCCGAAGCGGCGCCCAGCGCCGCAAGCAGAGCAACGACTCCACGGACCAGTTGTCTTCCCGGCATGCTCGGCATCTCCTTACCCAGGCAAGACGCATCGACGCGCGAGCTCACAGCTGCCGCCGGCGCCCTCCACTTTCTTCTTGGTTATCATCGGCCGCATCGATGCGATGCCGGCGAGCGCGACGATACAAGGATTATGAAGCGGGAGATGTAGCGAAGAATTCAGATGCGTATGCGCGGCTTGCAGCCGTTCTATTTTACGCGTGCGTCACACGACAATGTGAGCGTCAGACCTCGAGCCATGCGTCAGACTTCGAGCCATTCCTGGCGCACGGCGGCATTGGCCTTGAGCTCGTCCGGCGTGCCCTCGAACACGACGCGGCCGTGGCCCATGATGTAGACGCGCTTCGAGATCCGCATCGCGATCGACAGCTTCTGCTCGACGAGCAGGATTGCGACGCCGGCCTGCGCGATGCGCGCGATGAGATCGCCGACCTGCTGCACGATCAGCGGCGCCAGACCTTCGGTCGGCTCGTCGATCATGATCAGGTCCGGATCGCCCATCAGCGTCCGGCAGGTCGTGAGCATCTGCTTCTCGCCGCCGGACAGCACGCCCGCGGCTGTATCGGCGCGCGCGGCGAGATTGGGGAACATGTCGAGCATGTCCTGAAGCCGCCACTTGCCGGGGCGGCGCGTGTCCTTGACGCCGAGCAGGAGGTTTTGGCGAACCGTCAGGCTCGGGAAGATGTCGCGATGCTCAGGGACATAGCCGAGGCCGAGGCGCGCGATCTTGTAGCTCGGCAGGCCGGCGATGTCCTTGCCCTTGAAGCGGATCGTGCCCTGCGGCGCGACCTCGCCCATGATCGCCTTGACCGTGGTGGAGCGGCCGACACCGTTGCGCCCGAGCAGGCTCACGACCTCACCCGCGGCGACATCGAGGTCGACGCCCTGGAGGATGTGGCTCTTGCCGTAATAGGCGTGGAGATCCCTGACCTCGAGCATCAGTGCGCTTCCTCGCCGAGATAGGCTTCCTTGACCTTCGGATCGCGCCGGATCTCTTCCGGCGTGCCCGATGCAATGATGTGACCGTAGACCAGCACGGAGATGCGGTCGGCAAGGCCGAACACCACGCTCATGTCGTGCTCGACGATGACCAGGGTCTTGCCCTCGGTCAGCCGCCGGATCAGCGACACCGCGCGATCGGTTTCGGCGTGGCTCATGCCGGCGGTCGGCTCGTCGAGCATGACGACCGTGGCCCCGCTCGCGATGGTGATGCCGATCTCGAGCTCGCGCTGCTCGGCGTAGGTCAGAAGCCCCGCCGGAACATCGCGCCGATGCGTCAGATGGATGTCGTCCAGGATCTGGGCCGTGCGCTCGCGCACTTCCGGCAGACTGTCGACGTTCTTCCAGAAAGCGTAGCGATGCCCCGTCGCCCACAGCACGGCACAGCGGACGTTCTCCCAGACCGACATGCGGGCGAACACGTTGGTGACCTGGAACGAGCGCGACAGGCCGCGCCGGTTGATCTCGAACGGCCGCAGGCCGGAGATCACATCGCCGTTCAGCTTCACCTCGCCCGAGGTCGGCTTGATGTGGCCGCTGATCAGATTGAACGTCGTGGATTTTCCGGCGCCGTTCGGACCGATGACGGCGTGACGCTCGCCTTTCGCGACGCTGAGGTTGAGATCGCGGATGATACCGACATTGCCGAAGCGTTTTTCGACGGCGCGGACTTCGATGGCTGCTGCGCTCATGCCAGATACCCCCGGTCACGGGCGACCGTCGCAGCCCTGTCCCACGCGTCCGCGATCCTCCGCCAGGTCAGCCGCGCGACGAACGCACCGCCGACGACGAGAACTGCTGCGGCAATCCACGTCACCGGGGATTTCGCATTGAAGGGAATGCCAAACAGGTTGATCGGGTCGCCGCCGGAATAGCGCGCGACCGTCTCGATGGTGAGGATGACGCCGCAGGCGAGCGCCACGGTCGGCACGATCGCGACGAGATAGGACGGGATCACCGTCCACAGCGTTCCGGCGCGAACCGGCGGCCGGTGCATCATCAACAGGCCGGCGATACCGCCCGGCGCGAACATCACAATGCCGATGAAGATGATGCCGAAATAGAGCTGCCAGACGCTGGTGAGGCCTGTCAGCCCGAGCTGGAGATAGGTCACCAGGATCGCGCCGAGGATCGGTCCGAAGAAATAGGCGATGCCGCCGATGAAGGTGGAGAACAGCACCAGACCGGACTGAATCGCACCGAGCAGCGCGGAGTTCGCGATCTCGAAATTGATCGCGGTCAGGCCGCCGGCGACGCCCGCGAAGAACCCGGCAAAGCAATAGGCGAGATAGCGGACGACGTGAGGATCGTAGCCGATGAACTGGACACGCTCGGGATTGTCGCGGACGGCATTGCTGATCCGTCCCAGCGGCGTCCGGGTCAGCGCGTACATCGCGATGGCCGACAGCACCAGCCAGAACGCGATGAGGTAATAGACCTGAACCTGCGGGCCGAACGACCAGCCGAACATCTTGGGCAGCGCCGTGCGGTCCGTGGTGATGCCGGCTTCGCCGCCGAACACCGAGCGCAGGATCAGCGAGGACGACGCCACCAATTCGCCGATGCCGAGCGAGATCATCGCGAACACGGTGCCAGCGCGCTTGGTCATGACCCAGCCGATGATGACAGCGAAGACGAGACCACCGATCCCGCCGAACAGCGGAATGAACGGCAGCGGGATCGGCCAGCCATGCGACACCACCGCATTCATCATGTGACAGGCCGCGAAGCCGCCGAGGCCGTAATGCACGGCGTGACCGAACGACAGCAGGCCGGTCTGGCCGAGCAGGATGTTGTAGGAGAGCGCGAAGACGATCGCGATGCCGATCAGGCTGAACGACGTCAGCGAGCCGCCGGAGGAGAAGATCAGCGGCAGGACGATCAGCGCGGCGATGCCGATCAGCCAGACGCCGTAGAAGCGCAGGCCGTCTCCGGCGGGCTTCGATGCCGAAATCGATTTGGCGGTCATGACTCGCGCGTCCCCATCAGGCCCATGGGGCGAACGATCAGAATGAGCACCAGGAGCATATAGGGAACGATCGGCGCGACCTGCGCGATCGTGACGTTCCAGATGTCGGTGAGGACCGACGGTCCCGTCGACGGATCGAGCGGCCCGAACGCACTCGCCAGCGAACCGTTCAGCGCCACCGCAAAGGTCTGCACCAGGCCGATCACGAGCGAGGCGATGAAAGCGCCGGGCAAGGAGCCGAGGCCACCGAACACGATGACGACGAATAGGATGGGCCCGAGCGCTGCGGCCATGTCCGACTGCGTCACCAGGGCCGGTCCGGCAATGACGCCGGCAATGCCGGCGAGCGCGCTGCCGACGCCGAACACCACCATGAACACCCGCCCGACATTGTGGCCGAGATGCCCGACCATGTGCGGATGCGTCAGCGCCGCCTGCACGATCAGGCCGACGCGGGTGCGCTTGAGCACGACCAGCAGCGCCACGAAGATCACGACCGACACGGCCAGCATGAAGATCTTGTAGGCGGGATAGTTGGTCGAGAAGATCGTGAAGGCCGGGAAGTCGAGCAGCGGCGGCACGCGATAGTCGACCGGGCTCTTGCCCCAGATCATCGACACGATTTCTTCGATCGCAAAAGCCAGACCGAAGGTCAGCAGCAGTTCCGCGACATGGCCGTGCTTGTGCGTGTTGCGCAGGCCGTAGCGCTCCACCGCCATGCCGATGGCGCCGACCAGCAGCGGCGCCAGCACCAGCGCGGGCCAGAAGCCGATCCACTTGGTGAGCTGGAAGCCGAAGAAGGCGCCGAGCATGTAGAAGCTGGCATGCGCGAAGTTGAGCACGCCCATCATGCTGAAGATGACGGTTAGCCCGCTCGACAGCAGGAAGAGCAGCATGCCGAACAGCACGCCGTTCAGGGTCGAAATGACAAGGAGTTCAAGCACAGCGCACTCATGGATATCCGGGGCCGAATGGCCCCGGTGAACGTCGTCCAACCGATCAAATGCCTTCCGCGCGCCGTCTCCCCGCGACCGAGAATGGTCACGGGAGGACGACGGACTTTCAGGTTACGGCCGCGTCATCTTGCAGGTCGTGGAGACCATGGCCTGCGGCGTATCGATCTTGGAGACCAGATGCCAGCCCCAACCGGTGCTCTCCTCGTCGAACGGCTCGTTCTCAGTCAGCTTGCCGAAGGAGGAAATGTAGATCGGCTGAAGGAACTGGTGGTCGTCCTTGCGCATGATGCCGGTGCCGCCGTCCAGGACCTCGAACTTCAGGTCCTCGAGCGCCGCCGCCACCTTCACGGGATCGATCGAGTTGGCCTTCTCGGCAGCCGCCTTGAACATGCGCATCTCGTTGACCGCACGCGGGTACCAGAGCGACAGATTGACCTTGGCGCGGAACGCCTTCTCGTAATCCATCGCAACCTTGTTGCCGGAATTCGCAAAGCCTTCGGTGATCTGGAAGACCTGATGATCGAGACCGGTCTGCTTGACGGCAGTCGGGCCGCCGGCGCCGCCGGCATAATAGGTGTACCAGTTGACCTTCAGGCCGGCGTCAGCGGCAGCCTTGAGCAGCAGCGCGAAGTCCTGGCCCCAATTGCCGGTGACGACACTGTCGGCGCCGGACGCCTTGATCTTGGCGATATAGGGCGAGAAATCGGTGACCTTCAGCAGCGGATGCAGCTCGTCGCCGACGATCTGGATGTCGGGCCGCTTGGCGCCGAGCATCTTGCGCGCGTCGGAGCGGACGGACTGGCCGAACGAATAGTCCTGGTTGATCAGGTACACCTTTTTGATCGAGGCGGTGTCCTTCATGTAGTTGGTGAGCGCCTCCATCTTGATGTCGGAGCTCGCATCCCAGCGGAAATGCCAGTAGCTGCACTTCTCGTTGGTCAGGCTGGGATCGACGGCGGCGTAGTTGAAGTACAGCACTTCCTTGCCGGGATTGCGCGTGTTGTTCTTGGTGACGAAATCCGACAGCGCCGCGCCGACGGACGAGCCGTTGCCTTGCGTGATGTAGTGAACCCCGGCGTCGATCGCCTTCTGGGCCTGCACCAGGCTCTCCTGCGGATTGGTCTTGTTGTCGAGCGGCAAGATCTCGATCTTGTGGCCGAGAATGCCGCCCTTGGCGTTGAGCTCGTCGGCCAGATATTGGAATGTCTTCAGACCACCCTCGCCGACGCTGGCGCCACCGCCGGAGAGCGGATCGATGTAGCCGATCTTGAGGGTGTCCTCAGCCGACGCGGCATGACCGAGCATCGGGGCGATCACGGCAATGGCCAAAGTGAGCTTGCGCATTTTTTCGTTTCCTCGCTGGCTATCGACTTTGGTCGATGGGCTCTTTGCGCATGTTGCAGCGCAATTGCAGATCCCTAATGAGCAGAACGAACTTTGATTTTCAAGCTCGGCGAGACATGGCTCCGGCCATCGCTATGAAATGTGAAGGCGGCTACCCGTCTCGCCGGCAGCTTTCCGCGACGAGGAATAGAACGCAAGGGGAAACTGGCCTGCGCGGCGCCCGACGACGCAGGTGTCGCAGCCGTCTACAGGCTGCGATAGTTCGCGATTCCCGACAGGTCGGGCGTGAATCCGAGCCCCGGTTCCTCGCCGAGGACGATCGTACCATCAGTGACATTGGCAACGGCACCGCAGAACCGGTCGCGCAGTGGATTGTCGTTGGCATCGACCTCGAGCCAGCCGTCGCCGCCGATGCCCGCCAGCAGATGCGCCGAGGCGAGCAGTCCGATGCCGCCGCCGAGATAATGCGGGCAGAACGTCTTGCCGGCCTTGAGAATGTCGTGCGCGACGCCAGCGCATGCGCTCAGCCCGCCCCATTTCGCGATGTCGGGCTGAACGACGCCGAGCACGTCTTCGGCCAGGACGTTCTTGAATCCCTCGACGCTCGAAATGTTCTCGCCCGCGGCAATCGGCATTTTCGCGGCTGCCCGCAGCCTGCGCCATTCCTCGCGCGGCCGGTCGGCGCGGATCGGCTCCTCCAGCCAGCGCAGATAGAACGCGGCCAACCGCGGCAGCATCTCCAGCGCCTGATCGACCGACCAGCCCTGATTGGCATCGGCGGCGAGCATGCCCGCGCCGACGATCGCGCGCAGCGCGGCCAGATTGGCGAGATCGGTCTCGGCACCGAAGCCGACCTTTAGCTTCAACGCGCGATGGCCGCGCGCGAGCGCGGCTTCGGCCGTCTGCGCGGCGCCGCCCGGATTGATGCCGCTGGCATAGACCTTGATCCTGCGCGACTGCCCACCGAGAAGCCGCCACAGCGGCAAGCGCTGCCGACGCGCGGAGAGGTCCCACAGCGCGAGATCGATGCCCGAAATCGCCTGCGCGAACGGACCGGGCTCGCCGCATTGAAGCGCGAGCACCTCGGTACCCTTCGACAGGACCTCGAATGCCTGGGCGGGACTGTCGAACCTGCGCCCGACAAGGCCCGGAGCGAGCACTTCGTTGACAAGCCGGGCACGGTGCTCGGCGCCCGGTGCAGGAAAGTTCGACCAGGCTTCGCCCCACCCCTCGACACCGTCCTCGTCGACGGCGCGAACGAAGACGGCCGGACGGTTGAGCATCTTGCCGAACGACGTCACCACCGGCGTCGCCAAGGGATAGCGATAGCAGAAGGCCTCGATCGAGCGGATGGTGAAGCTGTCAGTCGTCATCTTGCAGGTCCTGCGACCGAGTTGAGACCACGCGGGACCGTTACCATCTCAGTATGCGCGCGCGAAGTCACCTTCCTGCTTGATATCAGCGAACACCGGAAAGCGCGCCTTCCACGGCGGGTTCTATACGCCCAGCGCCTTGCGGTTGAACGTCCGCAGGAAGCGCAGCGACAACGTCCGCACGTTCGCGACGTTGAGCAGCCAGGCCGCAGCAGCGTAAGCAACCCCGCCCGCGGAGCTGACGACCATCAACGCCACGATACCGGTACCGCCCACTTGCGTCCGCGCAACGAGGATAGCGCCCGCCATCGCCGCAGCCGAAGCCGCAACGCCGGCGAGGCGGTTGGCGTCGAACGGCACGGGGTGGGCGCGGCGCATCAGGGCGACGGCGACGACGAAGCCGACCGCTTCGGTGGCGAGCGTGGCCAGCGCCGCGCCGTAAAGCCCGTAGCCGGCGACCAGCGCGAACATCAGTGCCACGCTCAGAACGAGCGTGAGGAACGACTGCGCCGCCAGCATGAACGGCCGCTCGGCGAGCTGGAAGCTGATCTGCACATAGAATTGATTGGCGATGCCGAAGAAGCGCGCGAGCACCAGCGTCGGCAGCAGCGCCGATACGCCGGCGCGGAAATCGACACCGACAAGCGTGCCCGCGACCTGGTCGGCCGCGAGCGCGAGCCAGACCGCGACGGGTGCGACGACGACGAGCAGCAACTCGAGGCTCTCGCACAGGCGCTCCCGCGTCGTCTCGTTGTTTTTCTCCGACAGCGAGCGGAACACCAGCGGCACGGTTGCCGCGGCGACGCTGGAGGCGATCATGACCATGAACTGGCGCGGCAGATCGGCGGCGACGCCGAAAATGCCGGCGGCGTCCTTGCCGAGCAGATAAGCGACGATGAGCCGGTCGCAGGCCGAATAGACCGCAACGGACAATCCGGCCAGCGTCAGCGGCAGGCCGTAGCGCGCCAGCTGCATGAACTGGCTTCGCTCGAAGCGGGCGTTCTTCGTGCGGTCGCCGATGAGATTGAGAATGATGCCGGTGAGCGAGCCCAGGCCGAACGCGGCGAGCAGTCCCAAGCCACCCCAGCCGAGCCAGATGCCGAGCAGGCCAAAGCCGACGCTCGACACGCTGCGCACGATCGAGATCGCCGCAAACCGGTACGGGCGCAATTTGGCGCGTTCGAATTCCTGGCCGACATCGACGGCATTGGCCATGATCGCCACGAACATGCTGGCGAGCAGCAGCTCGACGCTGAGGTCGCTGCGGAACAGAATGACCAGCGGTGTGGTGGCGCAGAGGACCGCGGCCGTCAGCCCGAAGGCAACCATCGCCGTGCCGCGAAAATCCACCTCCGCCGACATCGCCTGATATCGGGACACCGACAGCTTGATCCAGGCGAAGAAGATCGCGCCCAATATGCCGGCAAGGCTGATGCCGACGACATAAACGCCGTACTCGGCCGGCGTCAGCAGCCGCGTGTAGGCCGTGACCGCAAAGAAACCCACCGCTGCGGGCAGGATGTAGGCGACGAGATAAATCGAGAAATGGCGGTTCAGCATGCGAGCACAGGACCGGCAGCGGTGTTGCGATGGTGACGGCCGTTAATCAATGACCTTGGCGGGGCGAACGAACTGCGCCGCAGCATCTCTCAAGAGTGTCACATAAGTCTGCAGATCGGGCGGCGAATGAGGCTGAGAGGCCGCTTTCGCGCGTTAGCGTTAAATTTGCCCTTTCCCCGGGGCGGTTCGAGCGATCACGACACGAGACCCTGATCCAGACTGGAACAGCGATGCAGCGCCACGCGCGTTGACGCGCCGGACATCCGCAAAGGTTAACCCAACGACCGGAAACCCCGGCGTCGCAGGGCGCCGCTTGGTACGGTGGCGCGTTGGTTCCAAAAGGAATGTCCCACCGTGGCCAGGCTCGACAGACGCGAATTTCTCCTCGGCGGCGCCGCAGCACTCGCGGCGGGAGCAACGGCGTCGGCCGCGCCGGCATCAAAACTCGCGCAGCGCCGTCCGGGCTTTGGCGCTGCTGCGACGCTCTGGGACCTGCAAGCCGATCCCAGGCTCGGCGAAGCCATCAGCACCTATTGCACCCAGGTGGTGCCGGTGCTCGAGCTGAAATGGCCGATGCTGCGGCCGAACGCGCACACGCTCAACTTCGAGCGCGCCGACGCGATCCTGGATTTCGCGCGGGAGAACGATCTGACGATGCGCGGCCACGCGCTCGCCTGGTATCACGACATTCCGGACTGGACCAAGCAAATCAAGGATTCCAAGGGCGTCGAGCGCGCCTATGTCGACCACATCGGCACCGTCGTGTCCTATTACAAGGACAAGCTGACGTCGTGGGACGTCGTCAACGAGCCGATCCCGGACAATCCGAAGAAGATCACCGACCGGCGCGATACGTTCTGGACGCAGCATCTGGGCAACCGCTGGATTCCGCTGGCCTTCCGCACGGCGGCCGCGGCCGATCCCTTCGTCAAGCTCGCGATCAACGAATATGACATCGAGTCGGCGAAGGACTCGTTCATCGCCAAGCGCGCGGCGTACCGCAACCTGATCATGGACCTGCTCGACCAGGGCGTGCCGCTGCACGCCGTGGGCCTGCAATCGCATCTGCATGCCGAGCTCGAGATCGACACGCATGGGCTCGCCGAATTCGTCACCGAGCTGCGCTCCTGGGGCCTCGACGTGCTCGTCACCGAGCTCGACGTCGACGACCAGAAGCTGACGGGAAATCCTGCGGAGCGCGACGCCATCGTCGCCAAGCGCGTCGACGACCTCCTGACCGCGATCTCGACCAGCGGGCCGGTGCGCTCGATCCTGACCTGGGGCCTCTCGGATCGCTATAGCTGGATCAACGGCACCTTCGCCCGCGCGGACAAGCAGCCGAACCGCCCCTTGCCGCTCGACGGCGAGTTCAAGCCGAAGCCGTTCATGGACGTCATCAGCAAGTTCACGAGGGACGCCTGAGACGCGGCCTTAGCGCGTCTTCGCCGGCACTTCGAATTCGACCGCGTCACCCATATCTTCGGGAGACAGGCTCGGGCTGCGTCGATCACGCGAGCTGAGGCGGAACACGTCGCGGATGTCGTCGACCGAGGTCGACGAATAGGACTGGATGCAGAGCGCGACCTGGTCGGGCGAGGCCGCGCGCATCATCGCTTCGATGGCCGGGCGGTCGAGGGGCGTATCGTCCCAATGCGAGACCGCAATGCTGTCTTCGGTGACCCGATGGGTGGCCAGATGCGCGGGCGAGTTCGCAACGAAATGGCCGTACATCAGATATTCCGAGAACTTCTTCTTCCGGCACAGCGCCAGAACCCAGTTCAACCCCGTCGCCGACTTGATGGCAGCGGTCATCGCGCGCGCGGTGTCCCTATCCCAGACCAGCGCGTTGCCGACATAGTCATCGGCGGGGAACGAGCGCTCCTTGATACCGAGAAGCTGATCGACGGTGCGCAGCCACAGCCCGTGCAACGGGTGGTCGGCGCCGATGTCCTTCGGGGTGACGAACAGCGGCGTCTTCTCGGCGCCGGCATATTGACCGACGTCGAATTCGCGGAAGAACAGATTATCCGAATCCAGGATGCAGACGCGCTGCTCCGGCGCGTTGAGGACGCCGGCGATTTTCAGGATCTGCTGGATGTGCCAACCATGCACCGGCGACGACAGCAGCGACAGCCAGACCCGGCGTTTGCTGAGGAACTGAAGCGCCGGCGGCAGCGCCCACAGCCATTTCGGCAGATAATTCGAGGCCGGAACGATGACGCGCTTGTCGGACGCGAACCGCGCGAACAGCGGCACGTCCTCATCGTTAACGAGAACATAATGCCGCGTGTATCCCGACAGCCAAGTATCGATGCTCTCGCTGAGCAATGAAAAGCGTTCGATATCCTTGGCGTAGCTGGCGGTCAGCAGGGCAACGGAATGCATGGAGCGCGCTCGAATGGCCATCAAGCCGCACTCATAGCCGCACCGCGAGATGCTGGAAACTCACAAACGGAATCAAGGTAAAACGAAACCAAGCATTAGCCATCAGACGGCAGCCCCCGCTCGATGCCGCGAAAACGCAGGGGCGCCAGCGCGGCGGCGCGCTGCCACCAGTCGGCGACGCGGTCGTCGAGTGCGGTCACGCCGCGACCCTGGCCCGGGAAGATCCGGATCTGCTGCACCGCCTCGGCCTCGAACCCCCTGCCCTTGCGCGTGATCTTGAGGGCGGCGCCCTCGCGGTCGCGCTGCGTCAGCGGCGCCAGGAGACGGCCGCGCGGACGGAGCGACTGCAGCCAGAGCGGATGCGGGTGCGGGAAGCCGGCATGCACGATGATCACGTCGGCCGGCTCGCCGATCTCCTCACATCCATCGCCATGCACGACCTCGACATTGCGATAGGGGCGAAGGTAATTCGCGGCACGCGCCGCAAGCCGCCCGTCGCATTCGATTGCATGCACCCTGCCCTTGGGCCCCACGATCTTCGACAACACCGCCGAAAAATAGCCGAGACCGCAGCCGATCTGGACCACGCGGTCCTTCTCCCCGACGTCGAGCAGATCGATGAAGTGCGCCCACAGGCTCGGCAGCCCGGTGTCGAGCTTGCGGCGCGCATCGATCGCGACCAGCACATTGTCGTAGAGATGAACGGGATCGGCATCCGGCGTCAGCCGGTAGCTGCGCGACGCCTCGCGCTTGATGCGCCAGGGTCCCTTCGCCAGAAAATCCTCGCGCGGGATGGCGGCGAGCGCTTCGAGAAGGCGTGGCGAGGAGATCCGCTCTCGCTTCGCGATCAACTCGACGTAGCGCGCACGCGCGGCGGCAAGACCGCTCATTTCGTCGCATCGGCCTGTTCAAGGACGGGCACGTCTCCGCGGAGCTCGCTGAGGAGCTGCATCGCCTGCTTCAGGTCCGGGGTGTAAAAGCCCTCGCTGAACTTGCCGACGATCGGCAAAAGCAGAAGGCTGGCGTGCTCGCGCTTGCCGGCGTCGTGCGACAGCCGCGCAAGGCTGACGGCGGTCCGAAGCTCCCATGACAGCGCGCCCTGCTTGCGTGCGGTCTCCAGCGACAGGGTGAACAGGTCCTCCGCCTCCTGCACCGATGCCGGATCACCGTCCGACATCGTGATCTCGCCCTGCAGGCGATAGACCTCGGCGAGATAGGAGTGATCGCCGGTCCGTCTCGCGGTCGCGAGCGCGCCGTCCAGCGCGCGCAAGGCGGCATCGCGCATCCCGACCTTGGCATAGGCTTCCGCAAGCAGGCAGCGGAACCAGCAGCCGGCGAGCCAGGAATCCATCGCCTCGTATTCGTCGAGGCCGAGGCGCATCTGGCTGAGACCTTCGTCGGCCTCGCCGAGCTGGGCGAGCGCCCAGCCGCGCAGGATCGCCGCCTGCTGCTTCCAGTGCAGGAAATTGTGCTCGGTGGCGATGATCATGGCGCGGTTGGCGTGGTCGCGCGTACCCTCGACGTCGCGCAAATGCTGGCACAGATAGGCGCCGAACACGAGCGCGAAGGCGAGCGTAAAGGGATGGCGGATCTTCTCGGCATTCGCGATCGCCTGCTCGCTGTGCTGGCGCGCCGCATCCGGCCGGCCGAGGAACCAGAGGAGATAGCCGAGATAGGACAGCGAAACGACGCCGGGATCAGTACCGTGCCGCTCCATCAGATCGGAGTGCAGATCGGGACTGTACAGGTTGATGCAGCGGTGCAGATGATGCTGAGAGGCGGCAAAACGGCCGCGATAGAGCATCGTCATCGCGATCGAGCGGTGCGCCTCGATCAGATATCCGGTCTGCTGCGCCGGCTGCGTGCGCTCGTTCAGCCGTTCGCGCTTGGCGAACTTCAACAGCTCGACGCTGAGATCGTGCGCGCGGCTGAGATCGGCACGGATGAAATGGCAGACCCAGAGCCCGCGCGTGGCGGCGAAGGCCTTCTCGTCGTCGTCGAGCTGTTGACCGAGCTCGAGCGCGCGGATGTAGTTCTCCTCGACCTCCTGCACGGCGTAGCCCTTGGCGGCAATCAATGCGTTGCCGAGCGCGATGCGCAGCTCCAGCTCCATCTCGTCGGCGCCCTGCATGCGCGCATTGGCCTGCACGACGCTCAAGCCCCGGCGCAAATGCCCGATCGCCTCCAGATTGGCGCCGCTCTTGGCCGCCTGCTTGCCGGCTTTGAGCCAGAAGCTGGCGGCGCCCTCGCTCTGGCCGGATTCGGTGAGGTGATGGGCCAGCAGCTCCGGTTCGCGCTCGGTCTTCTCCGGATACATCTCGGCGAGCACCTGCGCGATCCGCGAATGCAGCTTGCGCCGCTCGCTGTGCAGCAGGCTGTCGTGCGCGGCGTTCTGGATCATCACGTGCTTGAAGGAGTAGAGCGCGCCGGGCGGATGGCCGCGGCGCATGATCAACCCGGCCTCCTCCAGATGATTGAGCGCGGCCTCGATCTGCTCCGCCGGCGTGTTGGCGACCGCGTGCAGCGTCGCGTAGGAGAACTCGCGACCGATGGTGGCGCCGATCTGCGCGATGCGCTTGAACGGCCCCATCCGGTCCAGCCGCGCCATCAGCGAGTCGGTGAGGGTTGCCGGGATCGCGAGCTGCCGCCATGGGCCCGACAGCACGTAGCGCCCGTGCCGCTCGGTCAGGAGGTTGGATTCGAGAACGGTCTTGGTCAGCTCTTCCAGGAACAGCGGCACGCCGTCGGTCTTGACGATGATCTCCTCGACCACCTCCTTGGGAAGCTCGCGGCCCGCGACGCGCTCGACCAGCGTCGTGCGCAGCTGCCGGCTCAGGCGGTTCAGCACCAGCGTGGTGATGTGCGAATGCGCGTTCCAGCTCGGCTGGAATTCGGAGCGCGCGGTGATGATGACAAGGACCGGCTGGTTCTGCACCCGGGCGACGAGGAGGTCGATCACCTCGCGGGAGGTCGGGTCGATCCAGTGCAGATCCTCAAGCGCGATCACCAGCGGCATGTCGCGCGCAAGGCCGAGGAAATGATTGACCAGCGCCGCGACGGTCGCGTCCTTCTGCTGCTGCGGCGACAGGTCGAGCGGCGGATAGCGGTCTCCGGTCGGGATCGACAGCAGCGCGGCAAACAGCGGCGTGACCTGCTCGATGTCGCCATGGGCGGCGGCGATCGCGGTCTCCAGACCCGCCAGCGAGGTCGCGGACGGATCCTCGCGGTCGAGGCCGAGCGAAAATTTGAGCTGCTCGGAGAATGGATAGAACGCCGTGGAAGTGTAATAGGGCGAGCACTGGAACGAGACGTGTCCATGGCGGTCGCCCGCGATCCGGTCGAATATCTCCTGGATGATGCGCGACTTGCCGATGCCGGGCTCGCCGAACTTGACCACGACCTGGCCGTCGCCGTCCTTGACCTGCTGCCAGCGCCCCATCAGCAGCGCGATCTCCTCCTCGCGGTTGACGAGCGGCGTCAACCGCCCGCCCATGGCAGCGGCGAAGCGGGTCTCCGCCCGCGAGGCGCGCACCACGTGCCAGGCCTGCGTCTTCTCCGATATGCCCTTCAGCGCATGAACACCGAGATTGCGGTAGTCGAACTTGCCCTTCAGCAGCGACTGCGTCGAGGACGAGATCACGACGCCGTTGGGCGGCGCCAGACCTTGTAGGCGCGCGGCGAGATTGACGGTTTCTCCGACCGCGGAATCGCGCTCCTCGGTGCCTTGGCCAACGAGGTCGCCGACCACGACGAGACCGGTTGCGATTCCGATGCGGACGGCGGGGGCGTGGCTCAGCGCACCGCGCGGCTCGATCGCGCGCGCAGTCGACAGCACCCGCACGATCTCGAGCCCGGCGCGCACCGATCGCTCGGCATCGTCCTCATGCGCGGTCGGATAGCCGAAATAGACAAGGATACCGTCGCCGACGAAGCGCGCGGCAAACCCTTCGTAATGCTTCACGACGCGGACACAGGTCTCGCGAAAGCTCGCGATCATGTCGCGCACGTCTTCCGGATCGAACTGCACCGACAGCGAGGTGGAATCCACCATGTCGCAGAACATGGTGGTGAGCTGACGCCGTTCGGCACCAACTTCCGTCCGGACCTGCGGGCGCGCCGCCGCATCGGGCTTCTCTGCGGTCTCAGCCTGGAATATCGCCGACATCGCGCGCTGAAGCCGCTTGCGATCGCCGAGCGGCAATCCGAGCTCGACCAGATCGGATTCCGTCAGGTCCCACATCACATCGAGATCGAGGCGGTGCTGCGCGAAGAGATCGGTGTAATGTCCAAGACCGACGCCTTCGAGCCAGCGCTTCAACCCGCCTTCAGTCCCCGTAACAGGCTCATTCTCCAGCATGGTGATTCTGCCCGACCTTCACTCCGTCGAAGGGCTTTAGGCCCCTCAACCACAGATTTTGGGGCCCGAACTTCACCTCAGACTGGACGCGTTCCTTAAGTCTTGGGAAGAATAGCTCAATCAGATCAAAAGGGAATGGCATTGTCCCACATTGCATCCGTAGCGGGAGAGGATTCGGACAGCGCAGGCGCCGAAACCAGGACGTTTGCCGATATCGGCGGCCTTCTCGACTTTTATGCGCGCAAGACGCCGGCGGCGCCGGCTCTCCTCGCGCCGGGCCGGCCGGCCCTCACCTACGGCAAGCTGGGTGAGTTGATCCAGCAACTGGTCCGCACCCTGCGGGGGCTCGGCATTGCCCCTGCCGACCGGATCGCCGTTGCGCTGCCGCGCGGCGCCGACAGCGCGCTGGCGCTGATCGCGGTCGCCTCAGCCGGCGCCTGTGTCCCCGTCAATCCCGATCTGACGGCCGACGAGCTGCAACGCTATTTCAGCGAAATGAAGCTGACCGCGCTCGTCACCCGGGCCGACATGAACTCACCGAGTCGTGATGTCGCGAAGGCGCTCGATATCGCGGTGATCGATTTCGTGCCGGGGCCGGACGACAATCTCGGCGGCTGCGCGTTTATCGGCCCGGCGGTCGGGCCAGCGAACACCAGCGGCGCCTCGCGCGGCGACGATGACGCCTTCATCCTGTTGACGTCGGGCACGGCGGCGCGGCCGAAAATGGTGCCGCTGACGCAGCGCAATGTGTGCCTGTCCGCATACAACGCCGGCCGCGTGCTGTCGCTCGCAGCCCACGACCGCCTGCTCAATGCCCTGCCGCTGTTTCACGCCCATGGTCTGATCTCCGGCCTGCTGACGGCGCTGGCCGCGGGCTCCAGCGTGATCTGCACCAACGGTTTCGACGCATTGTCCTTCTTCGGCTGGATGCGGGAGCTGCGACCGACCTGGTACACGGCGGTGCCGACCATCCATCGCGCGCTGCTGACGGCGGCCGAGGCCGACCCGGACCGCGCCCGCTCGTCGTCGCTGCGCGTGATCCGCTCGGCCTCATCCTCGCTCGCGCCCGCGATCCTGAACGGGCTGGAGGCGATGTTCGGCGTTCCCGTGCTCGAGACCTACGGCATGACGGAAGCGGCCTCGCAGATCTCCGCCAATCCGTTCGAGCTGCGCAAGGTCGGATCGGTCGGCCGTGCTGCGGGCCCGGAGATCGCGATCATGGACGGGGCGGGCCGCACGCTTGCGAGCGGCGAGCATGGCGAGATCATGCTGCGCGGGCCGAACATGAGCCGCGGCTATTATAATGACGAGGCGGCGACACGGGCCGCCCTCCGCAACGGCTGGTTTCGGACCGGCGACCTCGGCTATCTCGACGCCGACGGCTATCTCTTCATCGTCGGCCGCATCAAGGACGTCATCAACCGCGGCGGGCAGAAGATCTCGCCCCTGGAGGTCGAAGAGGTCCTGCTGAGCCATCCGGCGGTGCTGGAGGCCGGCGTGTTCGCCGTCCCGCACCAGAAACTCGGCGAAAACGTCGCCGCCGTCGTGGTGCTGCGCCCGAATTCCGAAGCAACCCCGGACCAGCTTCGGCAGTTCGCGCGCAAACGTCTTGCGGCCTACAAGGTGCCGAGCCTGATCCGCGGCGTGGCCGCACTGCCGAAGGGCGCAAGCGGCAAGGTCAAGCGCAACGCGCTGGCCGATCTGATCGCAACCGCGGAGCATGGCGTCGAAGCGCAATTGCCGCGCAACGCGCTGGAGACCCAGCTCGCGGGGATCTGGGCCGGTCTGTTGGAGCTGCCGCAGGTCGGCATCGACCAGGATGTCTTTGCGCTCGGCGCGGACTCGCTCGCGGCGACGCAGATGCGCTCGCGCTTGCGCGAACGCTTCAACGTCGACCTCTCCTTCGAGGACATCTTCGATTGCGCCACGGTCTCGGCGCTTGCGGCCCGGATCGAGACCGCTACAACCCATCGCGAGACGATGGTGCCCGCATGGCGCCAGGCGGCGCCAGCAGACGCGCCGCTGTCGTTCCAGCAGCAGCGGATGTATGTGCTCTCGCGGCTCGATCCGACCCGTTACAATTACAACGTCGTCGAGGTCGCCGTTCTCAAGGGCCTGGTCGACGTCGCCGCGCTTTCTGCGAGCCTCGCCTCGATCTGCGCGCGCCACGAGGCGCTGCGCTCGGTCTTCATCGAACGCGAGGGCGAGCCGGCGCAGCGGGTGCTGCAATCACCTCCGCGATTCGAGCGGATCAAGCTCAAGCCCTGCGCCGCGGACAAGCAGGGCGCAATCATCCGGCGCGAGGCGCTCGAGCTCGCGCAATATCCGTTCGACCTCGCGCGCGAGCCGCCGCTGAAGGTCACCCTGCTGTCGTTCGACAAATCCAGCCACGCGCTGGTGGTCAACGTCCATCACCTCGTCACCGACGGCTGGTCGCAGCGGCTGTTCTGGGAGGAGCTTGCCGCCCATTATTCCGCTGCACGCAAGATGAGCGCGGTGACATTGCCCTCGCCCGCCTTCCAGTATCGTGACTTTGCGCTATGGCAGCAGAGCTGGGCTCAGACGCCGGCGGCGAAGGAGCAGCTCGATTACTGGCGGATCCAGCTCGACGGTGTCACCACGCTGCCGCTGCGGACCGACCGGCCACGGCTGGAGGTCTGGAGCGGTCACGGCGCCCGTCACTATCTCGAATTCTCCAAGGCAATGTCGGCGGATTTGAGAGCCCTGAGCCAGGACCAGGGCGTCACGCCTTTCATGACGCTGCTCGCGGCTTTCCAGTGCCTGTTGTTCCGCCACACCGGACACGAGGATGTCGCGACGGGATCGCTGATCGCCAACCGCAACCAGATCGAGAGCGAGCGACTGATCGGGCTGTTCGCCAACACCCTGATCCTACGCAACGATTTCGGCGGCGATCCGGGTTTTGGCGAAATGTTGCGGCGGGTGCGGCAGGTCACACTGGATGCCTACCGCAACCAGGACCTCCCGATCGAGGAAGTGCTGCGCGCGCTGCAGATCGCGCGCCGGAGCGACGGCAATCCGCTGTTCCGGATCATGTTCATCCTCCAGAACGCCTCGATCGAGGCGGCACGTTTTCCCGGCCTGTCGACGCGGCGGCTGGAGGTCGACCCGAAGGTCGCGCGTTTCGACATCACGCTCGAACTGGTCGAGGCCGACGGCCGCTTCACCGGCTTCTTCGAATACGCCACGGACCTGTTCGACGCGGCGACCATCGAAGGCATGGCCGCTCAGTTCAAGACCCTGCTCAAGGCCGTGATCGCCAATCCGGAGCAGCGCATCTCGCGCCTGCCGCTCCTGACGGAGGCCGAACGCCGGCAGTTGCTGGCGAAAGGCCAGGGAGTGGTGGCCAATTTCACCACGCGCGGCAATCTTTGCGAACGCCTCGAGCGCCAGGCGAAGAAGACACCGAACGCGATCGCGGTCTCCGATGGCCGCACCTCCCTGACTTATCGCGAGCTGGCGCGCCGTAGCCAGGCCGGCGCGCGCTGGCTCGCGCGCGAAGGTGTTGGCGCCGAGAGCGTTGTCGCCTTGCTTGCGGATCGCGGGCCCGACCTGCTCGCCGCGATGATCGCCGCGCAGCGCGTGGGTGCAGCCTTCCTCAATCTCGATCCCGACCAGCCGCCGGCGCGGCTTGCGACCATCCTCGGATCGAGCTGCGCCCGCATGCTGCTGACCGGGCGCGCCCAGTCGGCCATGGTCGAGGCGCTGCTCGAACCGCTGGTCGAGCGCATCCATGTCGCCGAGCTCGAGGACGCGATCGCACCCGGATCGACCAAGCCGGCGCGCGCCGCGCGGCGCGCGGCTGCGAGCCTCGCCTATCTCATCTACACATCCGGCTCCTCCGGCGCGCCGAAGGGCGTCATGATCGAGCAGCGCGGGCTGTCGAACCATCTGGCGTCGCTCATTTCCGAGCTTGGCCTTACGGCCAGGGACGTGATCGCCCAGACTGCGCCGCAGAGCTTTGTCATCTCGGTCTGGCAGTTCCTTGCCGGTCCCATGGTCGGCGCGCGCGTCCATGTCTGCGCCAATGCAATCGTGCAGGACCCGATCCTGCTCGCGCGGGAGATCGAGCGTGAAGGCATCAGCGTGCTCGAGATCGTCCCGTCGCTAATGCGGGTGATCCTCGACCGCATGGACGACGCGCAGGTCCAGCGCGCCTTTGCGGGATTGCGCCTCCTGATCTCGACCGGCGAGCCGCTGCCCGTCGATCTCTGCCGCGCCTGGTTCGCGCGCTGCCCGAAGGTGCCGCTGATCAACGCCTATGGCGCGTCGGAATGTTCCGACGACGTCTCGCTGCATCGCCTGACCAAAGCGCCGGCGGCGGCGACGAGCAACGTCCCGGTCGGCGCGCCGCTGCCCAACACCCAGCTCCATGTGCTCGATCAAAACCTCCAGCCGCTGCCGGTCGGCGTGACCGGCGAGCTCTGCTTCGGCGGCGCCGGTGTCGGCCGTGGCTACATCAACGATCCCGCGCAGAGCCGGCAGCGTTTCCTGCCCGATCCGTTCTCGCGCCAGGAAGGCGCGCGGCTTTACCGGACCGGCGACCTCGCACGCCGCCGCGCCGACGGCACCATCGAATGCCTCGGCCGCGCCGACCATCAGGTCAAGGTCCGGGGCTACCGTATCGAGCTCAAGGAGATCGAGAACGCGCTTGCCGACCATCCCGCGGTGCGCGCCGGCATCGTCGAGCCGCGCCGCGAGGCGAGCGGCGATGTCAGGCTGATCGCCCATATCGTCGCAAGGGCCGGCAGCCAGAGCAGCGCCAGCGAACTGCGCGACTTCCTGAAGAGCCGGCTGCCCGGCCATGCCATCCCGTCCGCATTCCTGTTCCTGGACCAGATGCCGCTCAATGCCCATGGCAAGATCGACCGGTCGGCGCTGCGGGCGCCCGCGCAGCAGGAGGTCTCCGGACCGGACGCCGCTGTGCCGGCGCGGCACTTCACCGAAAAAGTGCTCGCGGACATCTGGGTCGACCTGCTGAAGGTCGAGAGCCTCGGCGTGACCGATAATTTCTTCGATCTCGGCGGCCATTCGCTGCTGGCGGGCCAGGCGATGGCGCGCGTCGCCCGTGCGCTCGGGGTGTCGCTGCCGATCAAGACCATCTTCGAGGCTCCGACGATCGAAGAGCTCGCCCGGCGGGTTGACGAGGCCGTGGCAGCAAAGCCGCGCAAGCCGGCGACAGGCATGCTGCGGCCTGCTGAAAGCGGGCTCCCAACGCTCTCGATCGCACAGGACCAGATGATGCGGATCGAGCAGAACCTGCCGGGCTTGCCGCTGTTCAACCTGCCCTTTGCCTTCCGCCTCCAGGGCCCACTCGATCCGACCACCCTCGCGCAGGCGTTCGGCGACATCGTGCGGCGCCACGAATCGCTGCGGACCGGATTCGGCCGGAGCGGCGAAGAGCCCGTCAGTCGCATCGCTACACCCGGCGAGCTCGGACCGGCCCTCACGATCGAGGTCATCGGCGACGGACACCCCCACGACAACAAGCGCCGCAAAGCCCTCGAACTCAGGAAGATCGATCTCCTGATCGAGCAGGAGACCTACGCCCCGTTCGACACCGCGCGGCCGCCGCTGTTGCGGGCGCGGCTGTTGCGGCTCCATGCCGACGATCATGTGCTGCTGCTGACGCTGCATCATGCCATTGCCGACGGCTGGTCGATCGGCGTGCTGTTCGAGGAGCTGTCCAACCGCTATGCGGCGCTGGCCGGGCGTCCGTCCGTGCCGCTGCCGAAACTGCCGCTCGCCTTTTCGGACGTCGCCCGCTGGCAGCGCTGGTGGTGCGGCACCGACGCCGCCCGCCGCCAGGCCGCCGACTGGACGGAGAATCTGCGCGGCGCGGCCCCCGTCTTCGACGGTGAAGCAAGCCCCGGCGCGTCCACCGGGCATTACCCCGTCAGCCTCGAGCGCGAGCTGATCGGCCGGCTCACGGCGTTCGCCGGCCGGCATAACAGCACGCTGTTCATGTGCCTTCTCACCGGCCTGAAAGCCCTGCTGCTGGCGCAGACCGGCCGCAACGACATTTCGGTCGCCACCGCCATGGCCAATCGCGCCCAGCCGGATACCGACCGGGTCGTCGGTCCGTTCGAGAACACGGTGATCGTCCGTACCCGAATCACGCCGGAGCTGTCGTTCGCGCAAGCCCTGGCCCGGGTGCGCAAGAGCGTGCTCGACGCCCATGCGCGCCAGGAGCTGCCGTTCAACATCCTGGCCGACCATCTGGAGCAGGAGGGGATCGATCCGGCCTCACTGCTCCAGGTCTATTTCACCCTGCAAAATCCACTGCGCCAGCCGCTCGATCTGGCTGACGTCGCGATCGAATCGATCGGCAACGTCGCGCGCGAAGGCCAGCCGGTGCTGCCGATCGACCAGACCTGGCTGTCGCTGATGCTCAAGGAACGCCCTACCGGAATCACCGGCTCATGCAATTACAAGGGCGAGCTGCTCGATGGCCGCAGGGTCGGTGAGTGGATGGCGAATCTCGTCGCGCTGCTGGATGCGGCCGTCGCCCACCCAAACACGCCGCTCGGCCGATTACTTGCTCGCAGGGCGGCATGACCGGCTGTACGGGACGGGAGAATACGGGTTCACTCGCCAAAGCTGTGCATGACCAAGTTGCATCTTGATTATTTGGCGCCAGCGCGCAAGATTATTCTCTCGATTTGATTTGGACGATTATTTTCAACCGGGGGAGTATGTTATGGGTTTCATCAAATTTACCAAGGGTACCTCGTTGAGCGACAAGGACCGCAAGGCCCTGCAAAAGCTGCTGGGCGCCGAGAAGAAGAAGCTCCAGTCCGCGCTCAAGGATGTCGACGCCAGCCTTTCGATGCTGGGCGGAGCGAAGAAAGCCAAGAAGAAGAAGAAGAAGAAGTAAGGACCGTCGGCCGGGACGCCGCACGAATCCTCAGGCTTCATTTTCCGGATATGGGCCGCTCGCTCGTCGAGTTGGGGTCTCGCACAAGCTTGCGCCTGTAAACCGGCCTGCAAATCGACAAGAAATTGCCCGGGTGGACCGTTAGAAGCGGTCCGCTCAGTTGATTCTTCCGTCAGGGCCGGAGACTTGGCCTCCGCCTGACGCCATGGGCCTTATTGATGGCAGACGACAGAATTGAACTGTTTGTCGGACTGATCGAGACCATTGACGCCCCGGGCGCAGTCGATGCGTGCCGACGCCTGCTCTCGGTCGACGAACGGATCCGCGCCGATCGCTTCATGTTCGAGCGGCATCGGCGGCAGTATATCTTCGCGCACGCGATGCTGCGCCTGGCGCTGTCGCAGGCCGCGCCGAACGTCGCACCCACCGATTGGTCCTTCGGGGCCGGTCGCTACGGGCGGCCGTTTGTCGCGGCGCCCGCAACCTCGACCGCGCTGCATTTCAGCCTTTCCCATGCCGATGGCTGCGTTGCCTGCGTTGTGTCCCGGCATGAGACCGTCGGCGTCGACGTCGAAACCGTGTCACGGCGTGTCGCGCCACTGTCCACCGCGCTTCGCTTCTTTGCGCCGGAGGAGGTCGAAACGTTGCGCGGACTGCCGGAGCCCGCCGCGATCGAGCGCTTTTTCGACTATTGGACGCTCAAGGAGGCCTATCTGAAGGCAAGGGGTTTTGGGCTCAATCTGCCGCTCGACGCTTTCGCGATGCAGGTGTCCCGCGAGGCCATCGAGATCAGCTTCAAGCCCGATATCGTCGACGATCCGCATGCATGGCGCTTCTCGCTGTGCTCGCCGTCGCCCTCGCATCGCCTCGCGATCGCCGACGGCTCCCGCGCGAACGGCGGCCTTCCCATCACCCGCAATTCCTGGCCGTTCCAGGAAGCGGCTGAATGACGCCCCCGCGGCTGCGCGTCTTTCCCGCGATCTCGCGCAACCGCGATCCCAAGAAATATGTCGGCGAGCTGATGCGGGTGGCACAGTTCGCCGACCGCAACGGCTTCGAAGGCATCCTGCTGTTCGAAGGCAACGACGTGTTCGTCGAGCCCTGGGCGATGGCCCAGCACATCATGGGTGAGACCACGCGAAGCTCGCCGCTGATCGCGGTCAATCCGGTCTACATGCACCCGTTCACCGCGGCAAAATTCGTCTCGTCCTTTGCGCAGCTCCACGCCCGCAAGGTCTATCTCAACATGATCACGGGGACCGCGGTCAGCGACCTGCAGGGGCTGGGCGACGAGCAGTCGCATGCCGACCGCTACATCAGGCTCGGCGAATTCGTCGCGCTGATGCGCCAATTGCTGGAAAGCCCCCGCCCGGTGAATGTCGAGGGCCGGTTCTACCGCGCGAGCAATCTGCAGCTTCGCCCGCGCCTGCCGGCGGAGCTGATGCCGGAATTCCTGGTCGCGGGCCAGTCGGAGGCTGCACAGCGCGTGGCGAAGGAGACCGGTTGCATCAAGATGCAGATGCTGCCGCCCGATCTCGATCGCGGCCTCGATGCGCCCGGAATGAACTTTGGCATCTTCGCCCGCGAGGGACGCGACGAGGCACGGCAAGCCGCGAAGGCACGCTTCCGCGACAATCCCGATGATCGCGAGCTGCTCGCGCTCACCGTGGAGAACAGCGATTCAGTGTGGAAGCGGCGGCTCTATGACGGCCAGAGCGGCGAGCTCGCGGACAATGGCTACTGGCTGCTGCCGTACCTCACCTTCCAGGCCGACTGCCCCTATCTCGTCGGCAGCTACGCCGAGATCGGCGCAAAGCTGAGGGATTTTGCGGCGAAGGGCCTGACCACGATCATGCTCGACATGGTCGCCGACGAGGCCGAGATGCAGCACGTCTGCAAGGCGCTCGCGGCGAGCGGGATGTTCTAGGACGGCACGCCGAGCGGACTGAGCCGCGCCAATGGCTCGCTGCCCTCCGGCCGCCGCAAGAGCTGCATGACATGGCGCTTCAGGCGCACGAACTCGGGTTCGGTCACGAGATCGTGGCTGCGTGGCCGCGCGAAAGGCAGCACGACATCCTCGATCACCCGGCCGGGTCTTGCGCTCATCACGACGATGCGATCCGCGAGGAACAATGCCTCGTCGATGTCGTGGGTGACGAAGACCGTGGTGGTCGGGATCTTGCTCCAGATGTCGAGCAGGACCTCCTGCATCATGCCGCGCGTCTGCGCGTCGAGCGCGCTGAAGGGCTCGTCCATCAGCAGCACCCGCGGCTGGTTGATCAGGACCCGCGCGATTTCCACGCGCTGCTGCATACCGCCCGACAATTGCGCCGGATAGAACGCCTCGAAGCCGGAAAGACCGACCAGCTTCAGGATCGCGTCGGCGGCGCGGTCGCGCTCCCTCCTCGCGAGGCCCCGCATCTTCGGGCCGAAGGCGACATTGTCACGCACCCGCTTCCAGGGAAACAGCGTGTGCTGCTGAAACACCATACCCCGGTCCGGGCTCGGGCTCTGGACCTGCTGGCCGTCGACCGTGAGACGGCCGGCCGTGATCGGCAAATGCCCGGCCAGCGCGCCGAGCAGCGTGGATTTGCCGCAGCCAGAGGGACCGAGGATGCAGATGAGCTCGCCCGGCGCAATCGCGACATCGAGACCGCTCGCCGCTTCAAATGCGTCGCCGCCCGATCCGAGCGAAATCGAGACATCGGCGAAATCGATCCGACCGACGCTCTTCGTGCCGATATCCGCGACCCGAATGTTCATCGCACCACCTTCGGGCTACGCCAGGGCATCAGAAGCCGCCCGGCCGTCGTCAGCAGCCAGCTCGATCCCATGCCCAGCAAGCCGATGATCAGCATGCCGACGATGATGTCGGCGTAGTTCTGGAGCGTGTAGGCTTCCCAAGTGTAATAGCCGATGCCGAACTGGCCCGAGATCATCTCCGCGGTGACGAGGCAGAACCACGAGGTGCCCATGCCGATTGCAAGCCCCGTGACGATGCTGGGCGCGGCGTCCGGCAGCACGACCTCCCTCAGGATCGCCAACTCCCCCGCGCCGAGGCTGCGGGCGGAGGCAACCAGCCGGCGGTCGACATTCGCGACACCGTGGACGGTGTTCAGCACGATCGGAAACAAGGCACCGATGAAGGTGATGTAGATCATCGAGAGTTCGGACGACGGAAAGATCAGGATCGACAGCGGTATCCACGCCACCGCCGGAATCGGCCGCAGCAATTCCAGCGGCGGCAGCAGAAGATCGTTCGCGGCGCGTGACCGGCCGATGGCAAAACCAAGGATCACGCCGATCACCACCGCCGCCCCGTAGCCCGCGAACACGCGCCAGAGGCTACTGGTGATATGTGCCGTCAATTTCGGCGAACGAAACAGGGCGAGCGCGGATTGAACGACCTCGACCGGCGGCGGCACGTTGCGGAAGGTCACGATCCCCAGATTGAGATGCGTTGTCGAAGCGACCTGCCACAGGGCAATGCAGGCCATGATCGAAAGGCCGCGGACCATCCAGCGGATGCTCGCAGGCCGCGCCTTGATAATGGTGGCCATCGCCTCACCGGCTCGCGACGAGGGACTCGCGCGCGGCCGCGAAGTCGAGCACTGCGCCACCGTTCTTCTTCGACCAGCCCTCGGCCGCCTGCTTGAGCAGGAACGCGCTCAACTCGCCCTTGGAGGATCGCACGAACCAGGCCTGGTTTGCGAACAGCTTGATGCCGCTTTCGCGATCCTGCGCGTAGACGACGCGGATGGTCTTGCCATCCTTCTCGAGGCCCGCGAGCGCCTTCAGCGCGTTCTCGGGCGAGGCATAGTGGCGTACATGAGCTTCATCCTTGACCCAGATCTGCGCGACGCGGCTGAAGTCGCTGATCTGGTCACCCGTCGCCGCATCCTTGGCTTTCAGCGGAAGCTGCGCGTAGTTCTTCAACTCGGCGTCATAGTCCCGCCCCGCCTGCGCGGTCGCAACGCGGATGAACTTGTCGGTGACGAACTGGTTGATATCGAGATCGCTGTCCGCGCGCTTGAGCAGCTTCAGCGTCTTGATCGAGGTTGCGACCGCCTGGCGGTACTCCGGCTTCCAGGTGACGTCGCGGGTCTGAAGTCCGAGCGGGCCGTGGAAGAGATAGTCGACCTCCGCCTCGATGCCGGTCACCTTCGCGATCAGCTCGCTGTACTTCTCCGGCTCTTCCGCGATCAGGCGATCCGCTTCCAGTGCTGCGCGCAGATAAGCGACGACGATCTCGGGATATTTCTCGGCATAATCGGCATCGACCAGCCCGCCGTGGAATGTCGGGGCATTGGCCTGCGCGCCGTCAAAGATCTTGCGCGCGAAGCCGCGCCACGGGAACAGTTCGGCGAACGGAACGAAGTCGGCATGCGCCTCGATCTTGCCGGCCTGCAAGGCCGGCCCCGCAACCTCCGGCGCCTGCGTGATGATGTTGACGTCGGTCTCGGGATTCCAGCCCTTGGCCTCGATCGCGCGGAGCAGCATGCCGTGCGACGTCGAGGCGAAGGGAACCGAGATGGTCTTGCCTTTGAGCTCATCGAGCGATTGCACCGGCGAGTTCGACGGCACCACGATGCCGTTGCCACTGCCCTTGGTGCTGCCGGACAGCACGCTGATGAAGAGGCTGCGGCGGCCAGCCTTCTGGAACGCCACGCCGTTCAGCGAACCCGGAAAGTCAGCCATCGCGCCGAAGTCGAGCTTGCCTGCGACCATCTCGTTGGTGAGCGGCGCGCCGCTGGTAAAATTCTTCCACTGAATGTCGTAGGTGACATCCTTGTACTTGCCGTCATGGGGCAGAAATTTCTCGAGCAGCTTGAGCTCGCGAATGAGCAGTCCGCCGGTCGCGCAATTGATCGTCGTGTCCTGCGTTCCGACCGCCACACGGATCGTCTCCGCCTGCGACGGAGTGAACATGGCGACGGTGATGGCCACGATGGCCGCACTCATTCTCAAAGAGCTGAAATCGATCATCGAACTGTCCTCGGAGGCCGGGCGCATGCCGGCGACGATGCCAGCCGGCACTATCGAAGGCGCGGCGCAATGCTTGAAGCAATTACTTGCATCGCCAAGGAGACAGCTCGCGTCGTGAATCCGTCGCACAACAGCGCAAAGGATTTTCTCAAGACCGACCCATCGGCAGAGGAATCATTCCGTCGCCAATCGCCGTACATATCAAGCTTTGCTAAGTGATTTGGAACGATCGCAAAGAGATGGACATCGCACCATCGCCGCACTTACCTATTCGCAGGCCCCTGGAGAGCTGACGGATTGCGATGACCATACTCAAGGAAGCTGCCGCGACCGAGCCTGCCGCTTTCGCCGACCGGCCTCACGCGGGCGTTCCGTTCGACTGGACCGACCACAAGAAGACGCGGCGAATCCGCAGCACACGTGCAAGGCCCGCAAGCTCGGCTCTGTTCATGAGCGAGACCATCGACGGGCTGAATGCCGGCGCGCATTTCCTCGACCGCTTGTCCGCGCCGGAGCAGGCGCGCGTGCACGCGGCCGGCCGCATCATCACGGTGCCGCAGGGCGAAATGGTATTCAGCCAGGGCGATGGCCACGACGGCATCTTCATCATCCGCCGCGGACAGGTGCGGGTCTATTACACCGCGCCGTCGGGACGCGAGATCACGCTCGCCTACTGGACGCCGGGACATTTCATCGGAGGCCCCGAGATATCCGGCGGTGGCATTCACATGTGGTCGGGCATTGCCATCGAGGCCTGCGAGATCACGACACTCTCCGGCCCCGCGCTCGAGAAGCTGTTGACCGGCATGCCTGCCTTCGCGCTGGCGCTGATCGACGGTCTCATCGCCAAGGGCAAATGCTACTCCTCGATGGCGCAGATCCTCGGCACGCGCTCGGTGATCGAGCGGCTGGCGCAGTTCCTGCTCACGCTGTCGGAGTTGCACGGCACGGCCGATGGCGACACCATCATCATCAACCGCAAGATCACCCATGACCAGATCGCCGCCATGGTCGGCTCGACCCGGCAATGGGTGACGATGATGCTGAAGCGTTTCCAGAACCGCCGCATCATCGCCATCGACGGCAGCACCATCCGGATCAGGCGGATCGATCTGCTGGAGCAGATCCTTTTCAAGGATTGAGATGCATCTGTCCGCGAGAGCGCTGAAACTTCCACGACGTCATGGCCGGGCTTGTCCCGGCCATCCACGCCTTATCACACGGCACGAAGAACGTGGATGCCCGGGACAAGCCCGGGCATGACGACCTCTCGTAAACGTTCACAGACGATCGCCGGCCGCATGTGGGGAGAGGCGAAGAGTTCACCGCGCCTCTTCGAATCCCGCCAGCACCGACGTCAAATTCGCGCCCAGAATATCCGAGAGATAGCCGCCCTCCTGCACGAACACGGTCGGCAGGCCCAGCTTCGCGATCGCCTGGCCGATGCGGCGGAAGCCCGGCGTGGTGACGGCGAGGCCCTTCAGTGGATCATGCTCGGAGGCATCTAAGCCGAGTGCGATGACGAGGGCGCCGGGGGCAAAGGATTCGATCGCCCTGCGCGCGACGTCCATCGCCTGGATGTAGCCGTCGTCGCCAGTGCCGATGGCCAGGGGGATGTTGAGATTGGCGCCGAGGCCGGGTCCTTCGCCGCGCTCGTGTGCGTAGCCCCACACATAAGGATAGTACGCGATGGGGTCGGCGTGGATCGACACCGTGTAGACGTCAGGGCGTGCGTAGAAGATACCTTGCGTGCCGTTGCCGTGATGGACGTCGACGTCCAGGATCACGACGCGCTCGTGCTTCAGTCGTAGATGCGCCGCAGCGATCGCGCTGTTATTGAGGAAACAGAAGCCGCCGGCCATGTCGCGGTAGGCGTGATGACCGGGCGGGCGGCAGAGCGCATAGGTCGCATCCTCGCCGTCCATCACCATCTGCGCTGCCGTGACCGCAACGTCGGTGGCGGCGCAGGCCGCGGCCCACGTGCCGGGACCGATCGGCGCCGCGGTATCGGCGGTGTGCCAGCCGAGCTTGCCGACGATATGGGTCGGATAGGTCGCGGCATGGCGCACGGGATGGATGTTGCCGATCATCTCCGGGCCGGAATCGCCGAGCGCGGTCCAGGCGTCCCAGGCTTCGCTGAGGAACGACAGATATTCCGGGCTGTGAATCCGCGCACGCGGCCCCTGCCCGAATGTCGTCGGTCCGACCAGCTGATGCTTGCCGTCCTTCAACCCCTTGAGCAGGCGATCGGCGCGCTCGGGCTGCTCCGTGGTGCGCTTGACGACACCGCGAACCAGGAAGAATTGCGGATCGTGGCTGCGATGCAGTTCGGTATGGACGGCTTTCACTCAAACACTCCGTGGTCGCGTTGACGGTGCCCACAGATGTCTAAATGCCTGCGGCGGCCAGATGCAAGCAAGAAGAATGCCGCCGCTTTGGTGCTGCTCTGCGCCAAGGGCAGACCGCCCGTGACGCTCAGCAGCGCCCGCGCTGGAGGCAGTGCTCGCGGCCCTGCTGGTCGGTGCGGAAGGACTCGACGAAGCCGCCCTGACGCTGGGTGACGAAGACGGTCTTGCCGTCGCTGCCGCCGAAGGCGAGATTGGTCGGCTCCTTGCCCTTCAGCGCGATCTCGCGCTCGACTGCACCATTGGGCTTCATCAGCGCGATGGTGCCCTTGAGGATGCGCGCGACATAGAGACGGCCGGCGACGTCGGTGCGCAGGCCGTCGACGGTGTCGGGCTGAAAGGCTTTGACGAGTTTTGCGCCGGTGAGCTCGTTGCCGCGGACGGTGTAGGACCAGATTTCGCCGCTGCTGGATTCCCCGACATAGAGCGTCTTGCCGTCAGGGCTGAGGTCGATGCCGTTGGTGGTGCCCATCGCGCGCGGCGCCGACATCACCTGCCCCTGCACCGTGCCGTCCGCGGATTTGGCGATGCGCCAGATGTGGCCTTCCCTGCCCTTCCAGTTCGGATCGCTCGCATAGATCGTGCCGTCGCGCGCGACCGTGATGTCGTTGGGTTGGTTCATCTCGTCGGAATGAAACCAGACGACGGGCTCGCGCGTGCCCTTCGCGATCGCGAAGATGTTGTGCTTCTTGTAGTCGGCAATGAACATGGTGCCGTCACGCGCAAAGCGGATGGCATTGCCGACGCTGCCCGCGGGCAGTGCCGTGAATTGCTCCGAAGCCGCGCCGCCCGCCGGCAGCTTGCCGATGGTGCCGGGCTTGCCAAAGTTGACCACGAAGAGATTGCCGTCGAGATCGGCGGCCGGCCCTTCTATGCCGAAGGTGTATTCGCCCGGCGGCGTCACCTGCACGCTTTCGAACAGCTTTGTTTCAGCATGGGCCGGCGATGCCGCGATGACGAGAAGGACGCTACTGCACAGGCACCAGAAATTCCTGCCGGATGTAATAGCCATCGTCGTCGCTGCACTCGCCGTTCAGATAGGGATCGGCAGGCCGGAAGAATCGGCTGAAGCCGAGTTTGTCTACAGCGCTCCTTTGTGTCACGACAACGACCTTTGCGGCCGGTATTTCGCCGCATTCCTTGTTGGTCTTGCCAAAGAACTTGCGCTGCGGCGGGCCGGACTTGATCCGCATCCGCGTGCCCGGAACCATTTTCGCAACCAACAGGTCCGCGGTATCGAGCAGGCGCGTGTAACCAGGTTCGGTCCTGGGCAGGCTTTCGCCGCCCGGCGGCATCAGCTTCTCGGCGCCGATACCGCGCAGCCGCGTGCGCAGCTTGCCGGAGCCTGGATCACCCGGATAGATCCAGCCGTCCTGCGACAGCATGAAGCGTAGCACTGTCGCGTCCTTTTCCGCATTCGATTGCCCTGCCTTCAGGCCGAAATCCGAGTGGCAGCCGACGCAGTGCTTTTCGACGAGGCCCTTGCGCAGCGTGGTGAGCCGGATGCTGTTCTGCGCGTCTTTTGCGACGAAGGCGGCAAGCTGATCGATCAGCGCCTGGCTGCGCATGTCGCAAGGCAACGGCGGCGGATCGCCAGCAGCGCGATCGATGCGGATTACCGTCTGGTTCTTGTCCTCGACCAGCCAGATTGCGCCGTCCTCTGCGACCGTCATGCCGACGGGCGCGCCCTGCGGCCGCGCGCCGTTGACGCGGTGCCAGCCTGCGATCAGTTCGTCGAATGGCGCGGCGGCGACGTCGCCGGCGTCGGTCTGAAAGCTGTGGGTCGGATCGGCCGCGCAACTGACGTGGTAGCGCACCGGCGCCGGGGCGGTCTTCGGGAAGCCATGGTCGTCGACGTCATAGACGAGGACGCGGCTGCCGGTCGGACGATAGCCATGCAGGCCGACCAGCAGCTTGCCTTCCAGCTCCGGGAATTTCGCGCCGTGATAATAGAGCATCGCGAGCGGCGCGCCGTGCGGCGGCATCAGCGAGAACGGTGCCTTGTAGAGCGCACTGGCCGTGCAGAGCGACTTGTAGACCCCGGATTGCAGCACGAGCTTGAATTCGGGGCTCGGCGTCGACAGGTCGTAGCAATAGGGCCAGCCATAATGCCTGCCCTGCTCGATCGCGTTGATCTCCTCGTTCGGCTTGAAGATGTCGGGCAGATCGCGGCCGTTCTCGCCTTGCAGGAAGGCGTAGCCGGCATCGGGAAAATTCGGATGCAGCGCCAGCGCCATCGAATTGCGCAGGCCGCGCGCATAGACGGTGTGCGGCGGGTCCGGATCGGCCGCCCTCAGCGCCGGGAAGGTGCCGCCCGCGGGCGGTGTGAACAGCCAGATCGAGGCCATCGCGGACGCGCCCTCGGCCGCCGCGCATGGTTTTGTGATCGGCGCCGACGTGATGCAGTCGTCGCTGTGCGAGCCGACATTGACGAACAGCCGCCCGTTCCTGTCAAAGACGAACTGCTTGAGCGGATGCGCGCTCTCGTCGAGCCTGGTGCCGTCAGGCAATGTGATCCGGCGACCGGGCATGTGCCGGATGATGGTCTCGATCGTGCTGCGGGGATTGTCGGCGAGCGGATCGAACCGGAAGATCGTCTCGGCGGTCGAGGCGTACAACTTCTTGTCCGGGCCAATCACGAGGCCGAACGGATATTCGATGGCGGTCAGCAACTCCTTGAACCGCTGCCCCTGGGGCGCGCGGGGATCGAGCAGCAGCAGTCGTCCATCGGTGTGGCCCCAGCCCCCCATGTCGGCGACCACGAACAAGTCACGACCCGGCACCTGGATGATCGAGCGCGGAAATTTCAGGCGATCCTCTTCGCTGGCGACGAGACCGGCGCAGAATCCCGCCTTCATGTCGATCTGGATTCTGGGAAAGGCGAGATCACCGCTGCCGCAGGTTTCGGTGCCGATCGCGTAGCCGCTTTTCCTCACCGGCTCGGAGGAGGCTCCCGGGGCAAGACCGAACAGCACTCCGGCGACGATCGCCGCAAGCAGGCTTCGGCGTTCATGCCAGAATGTGAGCTGGTTCACGGCGATCCCCCGTACTTTCGGTCCAAAGTTGTTCCATGCCACGGGAACGCCGTCCAGTTGATCATCACCCCCCTGTGATCAAACCCGCTCGGGCCTTCGCAGCGACCAATCTCCGTAGATTCCCTTACCGGGCTCGCCCCGAATGTTTCGCGAAGGCCTCGGGTGGTATCGATTTGCCATCCCAGTCGCTCCCGACAGGAGACGCATATGGTCCAGGTCTATTTCCACTGCTCCAACACCGAAGGCACGCTGATCGATCGCAGCGGCACCGCGGTGGCCAGCCTGACCGAGGCGCGTGACCGTGCGGCCCAGATCATGCACTCGATGATCTACACCCCGGGTGCCGAAGACTGGCGCGACTGGGTGATCCATGTCAGCGGCTCCGACGGCGAGGAGATCTTCGACCTTCCCTTCACCGCCATGCTCGGCAAGCCGCATTGAGGTGATGCCGTGCTGTTCGCTTCCCTGACCCTGCTCTGCCAGCCCCTCAACTTCGTCGCCACCAAGTGGCAGAAGCTGGTGCGGCTCGCAGGCAACCCCTACCGCCCCGAGCTTCACTACATGCGCGGGCCTGGCCCGAAATGGCACGCCAAATATCAGGCCAGCCGGCTGGATCGCGGGCTTTGAACGCGGCGGCTTCGCCGCTTTCCTGTTGAACACTGTCTATCCGTCGTCATGGCCGGGCTTGTCCCGGCCATCCACGTTCTGATGACGCAAAGACGTGGATGCCCGGGTCAAGCCCGGGCATGATGAGTACGAGGGAAAGCGGTTCCTTCCTCACTTGCCCGTAAACTTCGCCTTGCGCTTCTCGACGAAGGCGGTGCGGCCTTCGATGGCGTCGGCGCTCTTGCGGATCGTGGCCTGAACCTCGATCTCGCGGCGGAACTGCGCCTCGTAAGCCGCATGCTCGCTCTCCTCGACAAGCGCACGCGTTGCGACCAAAGCGCGCGTCGGGCCGTCCGCCAGACGGCGCGCCAGGGCCAGCGCCTCGTCCATCAGCTTCGCATCGTCGACGACCTGACGCACCAGGCCGATCTCCTGCGCGCGTTCGGCCGTCAGGGGCTCGTTCAGCAACATCAGCTCCAGCGCGCGCTGCCGGCCGACCAGCCGCGGCAGCAGCCAGGTCGAACCGAGATCAGGCACCAGGGCGATGCGGCTGAACACCTGGATGAAGCTCGCCGACCGCGCCGCAACAATCATGTCGCCGGCCATCGCGAGACTGAAGCCGCCGCCGGCCGCGACGCCGTTGACGGCGACCACGACAGGCACGCGGCATTCGCGCAACGCCTTGAACGCGGGCCAGTAGAAGCGCATCACGCCGGCGGCGATGTCCTCGCCCAGCGCTTCCGACGCCTTCAAATTCTGTCCTGAGCAAAATCCGCGCCCCGCGCCGGTGAGGATCAGTGCGCGAATGCCCTCATCCCCAGTCATCTCGGCGACGGCGGCAGCGAGCGCGCCGAGCAGGTCCGGCGTCATCGCGTTCAGGCTTGCCGGCTCGTCGAGCGTCAAGATCCCAACCGCGCCATCCCGCGCCTGTTTCACACCAGCCATGTCGCGTCTCCCTTTGGATTTTCTCGTTGGCGGCAATGTGCCATCCTTCGCGCACCCCGCCAATGCTGCAGCTTCCGCGTCAGCGCAACGAAGCCAGAACAGCCGAATCCAGAGATAAGACGACATCATGCCTCATCAGTTCAGCCTCGCCCAAGCCGTCCGCAAGCCCGCCGTCACATCCAAGGGCGGCATCGTCGCCTCGCAATCGCGGCGCGCGGCCGAAGTGGGGGCGCAGGTGCTGGCGGCAGGGGGCGACTGCGTGGACGCGATCGTCGCGACCACCTTCGCGCTGAACGTGCTGGAGCCCTGGAACAGCGGCATCGGCGGCGGCGGCGCCATGGTGCTCTACCGCGCCAAGGAAAATCGCACCGAGGTGATCGACTACGGCATGTGCGCGCCGCAGAGCCTGCGCACCACCGACTACCCGCTCAGCGGCGAAGGCGCGGCCTCCGATCTGTTTCCGTGGCCGCGGGTGAAGGACGATCGCAACATTCACGGCCCCGGCTCGGTCGCCGTGCCCGGCGTCGTCGCCGGCATGGAGGAGGCGCATCGCCGCTACGCCAAGATGCCGTGGAAGGATCTGGTCGCGCCGGCCGCCGCGCTCGCCGGGGAAGGCCTGCTGGTCGATTGGTGGACCACGCTGACGATCGCGGCATCGGCAGCCGATCTCAGGCGCTATCCCGCGAGCGCGGCCGCCTTCCTGAAGGATGGCCTGCCGCCGAGCGCGCCGTGGGGCATCAAGTCCGAAACGCGGCTGCCGCTGGCCACGTTGAAGGCAACGTTGTCGCACCTCGCTGCCGCCGGTCCGCGCGATTTCTACCAGGGCGATCTCGCCAAAAGCATCGCATCCGACATCAAGGCCGACGGCGGCTCGCTGTCGGTGGAGGATCTCGCCGCGTTTCGCGCCCATCTGCGCGAGCCGCTGGCGATCCCCTATCGCGACGGCAAGGTGTATGCAACGCCGGAGCTCACGGCCGGACCGACAATGGCGCATGCGCTGCGGCTGTTGCAGCAAGGCCTGAAGCCGGGAAGCGTACCCGACGCGACCACCTACAGCGAATATGCGCTCGCCTTGCAAGCAGCCTTCCGCGAGCGGCTCAAGGACATGGGCGATGCCGACGGCAAGCGCTCGCTCGGCGCCGAATATCTGGCGCCCGCCTGCACCACGCATTTCTCCGTGGTCGACCGCCACGGCAACATCGCCGCTGTGACGCAGACGCTGCTCTCGTCCTTCGGCTCGAAATACGTGACGCCGCACACCGGCATCGCCATGAACAACGGCATCATGTGGTTCGATCCGACGCCGGGCACCACCAACTCGCTCGCTCCTGGGAAGCGCTGCCTCTGCAACTACACGCCCGTCATCGCCGAAACGAAAGACGGCAAGCGTCTCGCGGTCGGCGCCTCCGGCGGCCGCCGCATCCTGCCGTCGGTGATGCAGCTCGTGTCCTTTGCGATGGATTTCGGCATGGACCTCGATGCCGCCATCCACCAGCCGCGCATCGACGCCAGCGAAGGCGCGGTCGTGATCGGCGATATCAGACTGCCGGCGGACGTGCGCAAGACACTTGCCGCACGCTTCGATTATGAAGAGACGCAAGTGCAGGCCCTGCCGCAGAAGTTCGCCTGCCCCAGCGTGGTGATGCGCGAGGGCGATACGAATTCCGGCGCAGTCGAGATCTTCCAACCCTGGGCCGACGCTGTCGCCGAATCCTGAGCGTCACGACTCCTCCGCATTTGCACGCGACACCGCGATCGATGTTCGTTCGTCGAACGCCAGATGCGTGCCTAACAGGAGAGATTTCGGATGAAGAAACTTGCGCTCGCCGCAACACTGATCATCGCGGCCGGCTTTACCATGCCAAACGCCGCATTCGCCAAGGGCGGCCACGGACATGGTCACGGCCATGGCCATGGCCATGGCCATGGCCATGGTCACGGCCATCATGGCGGATACCATGGACACCGCCATGCCACTCCTCCCGGATGGCACCACGGGCGCAAGGTCGGCTGGCGCGGCAGGGGCTGCCCGCCCGGCCTGTGGAAACAGGGCCGCTGCTGAGCCCTATCTGCAAGTCATGCAAGGCGTCGCTCCCGACGGGGCGGCGCCTCCTTCTTCAAACGCCCAGCCGGTCCCGCACCCGGCCCGCGATCACAGCAGTCGTAACCCCCAAGGGCCAGAATGCGTGCATCGGGATCGGCTTGATGCCTGTGACGGGCATGTCGATCTCGGCCTTGGCACCGCCGATCAGCCGGCGCGCGAGCTGCGCGCCCATCGCGGTCGAGAGCGCGACGCCGCGGCCGTTGCAGCCGAGCGAGATCAGGACGCTCTCCACCGGCTCGTGCACATGGGGATAATGATCCTTGGTGATGGCGAGCCGGCTGTTCCAGCCATGGGTCCAGGCGGCGCCCTTGAGCTGCGGCCATAGCCGCTCGGCATAGCGCATGAGATAGGCGACATCGTTGGGCGATTTGATCCAGCGCATCGGGCCGCGGCCGCCCATCAGCAGGCGGTTGTTTTGATCGATGCGATAATAGACCGTGATATGACCGCTCTCGTAGAGCACCGGCCGTGTCGGCATGATCGAGCGGGCGAACGCGTCGGAGAGCGGCGCGGTGGCCGCGATCGAGGAGAATACCGGCACGATGGTGCGGCGGAGCGCCGGCCAGAGATCGTCGGTGAAGCCGTTGGTGGCGAGCAGGACCTTGTCGGCATGCACCACCGCGCGCGGCGTCTCGATGCGCCAGCGCGCGCCGTCGCGATGGAGCGACAGCGCCGGCGTTTCGCCATGGACCTTGGCGCCCGCGGAGATCGCGGCGCGCGCAAGGCCGCGGGCGTAGCTGAGCGGATGCAGATCGCCGCCGCGCGTGTCCAGCATCGCGCCGATGTAGCGCTCCGTGCCGGTCATCTCGCGCAACTGCTCGCGGTTCAGATATTGCACCGGCATGCCGCGGCGGATGCATTGCTGCGCCGTCTTCTCGATCGCGGCAGCGCTGGCCTCATTGTAGGCCGCGCGGAGCGTGCCATTCTGCCGCGCTTCGCAGGGGATCTGGTAACGGCGGATCAGGTCGTGCGTGAAATTGGTCGTGCCGTAGGAGAAGTCGATCATGCGGCGGCCGAGCTCTGCGCCGAAATCGGCCTCGATCTGATCGGGGTCATGCTTCAGGCCGGGATTGGTGTGGCCGCCATTGTTACCCGACGCGCCCCAGCCCGGCTCCTGCGCCTCGAGCACCAGGGCCTCGACACCTTGCTCCGCCAGATGCAAAGCCGTGGACAGGCCAGTGTAGCCGCCGCCGACGATCGCAACGGAGACGGTCTTGTCGACATCGAGCGGCGGCGTGGCAACCGGCGCGACGGCGGTGTCGGCATAGAGCGATGGCGGCAGAGGCAGGCGCGTCGTCATGGCTGAGACCCGTCAGAGCGGATGCAGCACCCGGCGCAAGAAATCCTGCGTGCGTGGGTGCTGGGGGTGATTGAGGACGGCCTTCGCTGCCCCCTGCTCGACGATGACGCCGCCGTCGATGAACAGCACGCGGTCGGCGACGTCGCGGGCAAAGCCCATCTCGTGGGTGACGACGACCATGGTCATGCCGTCATCGGCGAGCTTGCGCATCACGCCGAGCACGTCACCGACCAGCTCGGGATCGAGCGCCGAGGTCGGCTCGTCGAACAGGATCGCCTTTGGCTGCATCGCGAGTGCGCGGGCGATGGCGACGCGCTGCTGCTGGCCGCCGGAGAGCTGCGGCGGATGGGCATCAGCCTTTTCGGCGAGGCCCACCTGACCGAGCAGTGCGCGGCCGCGCTCGAGCACCTGCGCACGCGGCTCCTTCTTTACAAAGAGCGGGCCTTCGACGACGTTTTCCAGCACGGTGCGATGCGGGAACAGGTTGAAGCGCTGGAACACCATCGAGACCTGGGTGCGGACCTTCACGATGGAGGGCGCATCGCGGTCGACCTTCAGTCCCTCGACGTTGATCTCGCCGCGGTCGTAGCTTTCCAGCCCGTTGATACAGCGCAGGATCGTCGACTTGCCGGAGCCCGAGGGGCCAATGATGCAGACCACCTCACCCTTCTGGACGGAGGCCGTGATGCCCTTGAGCACCTCGTTCTGGCCAAAGCTCTTGTGGACGTCGGTGAGCTCGATCATTTCTTGCCCGCCCGCTTCTCGAAGTGACGGACCAGCAGGATCAGCGGGATGCTCATGGTGAGGTACATCAGCGCCACAAGCGTGAACACGTTGGTGTTCTTGAAGGTCGAGGACGCGATCAGCTTGCCCTGAAGGGCAAGCTCGGCGACCGTGATGGTGGAGGCTTGCGACGAATCCTTCAACATCATGATCATGACGTTGCCGTAGGGCGGCAGCACGATGCGCACTGCCTGCGGCAGCACCACGCGGCGCATGGTCAGCCACCAGCCCATGCCGATCGACTGCGCCGCCTCGATCTGGCCCTTGTCGATCGCCTCGATACCCGCGCGGAAATTCTCGGCCTGGTAGGCTGAATAGGCGATGCCGAGCCCGAGGATCGCCGCCTGCAAGGCCGACAGCGTGACGCCGAGATCAGGCATCACGAAATAGAGGTAGAACAACAGCACGATGATCGGGATGCCGCGGATCACGTTGATCAGGCTGGCACTGAGCATCGACAGCACCTTGATGCCCGAGACCCGCATCATCGCCCAGATCAAACCGAGCACCGTCGAGAGCAGCAGCGAGCCGATGGTGACGACGATCGTCAGCACGACACCGCTCATCAGGATCGGGAAGAACTCGACGGCGTCGTGCCAGAAGCCTTTCATCGGACAGCCTTACCAGCCTCTGTCGATCAACCCTGCGCCTTCTGACCCCACTTCTCGAGGATCTTGTCGATGGTGCCGTTGGCCTTCAGCTTCGCGAGCGAGGCATTGATCTTGCCGAGCAGCGCGGCCTCGCCCTTGCGGACGCCGATGCCGACCGAGCCGACGGTGACGGTGACGGGCTTGTAGCCGTCGACGAGACGTACCTCGGGGAAACCGCCCTGCTTCAGATTGTAGGCGAGGATCGGATAGTCAGCGTAGCCGGCCTTGAGGCGACCGGTGTTCACGTCGCGCAGGATGTCCGGGATGGTGTCGTAGACCTTGACGTCGGCGAACAGGCCGGACTTCTTCAGCGCATCGACGAAGGCGGTGCCGACCTGGGCGCCGACCGTCTCGCCCTTCAGATCATCCTGCGTGGCATAGGCCTTGGTGTCGCTCTTCGGGACCACCAGGCCTTCACCGTAGGTGTAGATCGGATCGGAGAAGTCGACGACCTCCTTGCGCGGCGCGGTGATGAACATCGCCGCTGCAATCATGTCGATCTTGCCCGATGTGAGAGACGGGATCAGCGCCGAGAACGCCATCGGCTCGATCTGCACGCTGAGGCCGGCGTCCTTGCCGATCTCGGTGACGAGATCGACCATGATGCCCTGGATCGTGTTGGTCTTGGTGTCGAGGAAGGTGAAGGGAATGCCTGTCGGCGTCGAGCCGACCTTCAGCACCTGCTGCGCCGAAGCCGGCATCACCGCTGCAATCGCGAGCGCCGCGACCGCGGCCAGACCAAAACGCTTCATCGCATCCCCCTTCGGGCTTGGCCGATGTCGGCGCTCGCGCATGTCGTGATCAGACGTTGCGGGCCAAGCCGTTTCGGCCTATTTTCACCAATATGAAAATTTGGTCACACTTTCGCGGGCGATGCAAGCGGTTTTCATGCACATGAAGGAAGCGGTTTGACGTGAGCGGTGGCAAAAGAATGCGCAAACCGGCCGCCGCAAAGCCGGCGAGGACGGTGAAGGCCAGGAAGGTGCCGGTCAAGGCTGTCACCAAGTCGGCCGAGCCCGCGATGGATGTCGCGGTCGGCCGCCGCATCCGCGATCTCCGGCGCGTCAGGCAATTCTCGCTGGAAACGGTGGCCGCGCGCACGAACCTGTCGATCGGCTTTCTGAGCCAGATCGAGCGCGGCCTGTCGTCGCCGTCTCTGCGCGTGCTGGCAACATTGGCCGACGTGCTGGGCGTCGGCATCGCCGCGCTGTTCGGCGCGAGCCCAAGTGCCGACGGCGTATCGGATCAGGTCGTGACGCGCGGGCTGCAGCGCCCCGAGCTGAAGCTCTGGCGCACCGGCGTATCGAAACAATTGCTGAGCCCGGCGAGCGCCGACAACAAGCTCAACCTGTTCCTGGTGCATCTGGAACCGGGTGGCTCCACCGGTGACGAGCTCTACACCCACGACGGCGAAGAGGCCGGCCTGGTGCTCGAAGGCGAGATGATGCTGACGGTGGACAGCGAGACGTGGTCGCTGAAGACGGGCGACAGCTTTCGGTTCGCCAGCCGAAGGCCGCACCGGTTTTCCAATCCGGCCAATGATGCGCGGGCTGTGGTGCTGTGGGTGAATTGCGTGACGGGGGCGGGTTGACTGCTCTCCCTCTCCCCGTTCTTACGGGGAGAGGGTTGGGGTGAGGGGCTCTCTCCACGCAAACGGTCAGAGCGAGCCTCGCGGAGACTCCCCCTCACCCGGAATTTGCTCTCGCAAATTCCGGCCTCTCCCCGCACGCGGGGAGAGGCGAAGAACTCACCCGAACCGATACTTGTACCGGTCCACCGTCAACGCGCTCACATCGACCTCCGGCTTCTTGCTCGACAGCATGTCCGCGAGCACGCGGCCGGAGCCGCAGGACATGGTCCAGCCGAGCGTGCCATGGCCGGTGTTGAGGTGGAGGTTGCCGTACTGGGTCGGGCCGATCACCGGCGGGCCGTCCGGTGTCATCGGACGCAGGCCGCTCCAGAACGTCGCCTTGGAGAGATCGCCGCCGCGCGGGAACAGATCGGTCAGCGAATGATCGAGCGTGGCGCGGCGGGCGTCGTAGAGCTGGCTCGAATAGCCGGAGATCTCGGCAGTGCCGCCGACGCGGATGCGATTGCCGAGGCGGGTGATCGCGACCTTGTAGCTCTCGTCCATCACGGTCGATTCCGGCGCGCCGGAGGCGTCCTTGATCGGCACCGTGATCGAATAGCCCTTCACCGGATAGACCGGCAATGAGATGCCGAGCGGTGCAACGAGCCGCGACGACCAGCTTCCGAGCGCGAGAACGTAGGCGTCGGCCTGCAAGGTGCCCGCACTGGTCACGACACCACTCACGCACGGGCCATCCGTGACGATGCGATCGATGCCGGTGTTGAACATGAAGCGTACACCGAGCGCTTCGGCATGCTTGGCCAGCGCCTGCGTGAACATGTGGCAGTCGCCGGTCTCGTCCTGCGGCAGCCGAAGCCCGCCGGCGAACTTCTCCTTCACGCCGGCGAGCGCCGGCTCGACCGCGATGCAGCCCTCCCGGCTCAACACCTCGAAAGGAACGCCATACTGCTTGAGCACGGCGATGTCCTCGCCCGTCCCGTCAAGCTGCGCCTGGTGGCGGAACAGCTGGAGCGTACCTTGCGAGCGCTCGTCATACTGGATGCCGATGTCGCGGCGCAGGTCGCGCAGGCAATCGCGGCTGTATTCCGCAATCGGGATCATCCGGCTCTTGTTGACCGCGTAACGCGCGCTGGTGCAGTTGCGCAGCATCTTGGAGAGCCAGACCCACATGACAGGGTCAAGCTTCGGCCGGATCACCAGCGGGCCATGCTTCATCAGCAGCCATTTGATCGCCTTCACCGGCACGCCGGGGCCGGCCCAAGGCGACGAATAGCCGGGCGACACCTCGCCCGCGTTGGCGAAAGAGGTCTCCAGCGCCGGCTCGGGCTGACGGTCGACGACCGTCACCTCATGTCCGGCACGCGCAAGGTAGTAGGCAGAGGTGACACCGATGACACCGCTGCCGAGGATCAGAACTTTCACGCTTCGTCAAACTCCCGTGGCATCACGCTCGCCGCTGCAAGGAAACAACTCGCAACGGCGAGAGCAATTATCAGGCCACCCGCTTGATGGCGTCGCCGAGGATCGACACGATGTCGTCGATGTGGCTCTTCTCGACGATCAGCGGCGGCGACAGCGCGAAGCTATCGCCGCTCATGCGGAAGTACAGCCCGCGATTGAAGCAGTCGACCATCACCTCGTAGCCACGCGCACCGACCGTGCCGTCACGCGGCGACAGCTCGACCGCGCCCATCAGGCCGCAATTGCGGATGTCGACGACGTTCGGCAGGCCCTTCAGCGAATGCAGCGCATCGCGCCAGTATTCGGCGATCGACGCACCGCGCGTCAGCAGGCCCTCGTCCTTGTAGATGTCGAGCGTCGCGATGCCGGCGGCGCAGGCGGTCGGATGCGCCGAATAGGTGTAGCCGTGGAACAGCTCCATCTGGTTCTCCGGGCCGACCATCAGGCCGTCGTGAACCTTGCGGCTCGCGAACACCGCGCCGCAGGGAATGGTGCCGTTGGTGATGCCCTTGGCCGTCGTCATCAGGTCCGGCGTGACGCCGAAGAAGTCGGCGGCGAACGGGGTGCCAAGGCGGCCGAAGCCGGTGATGACCTCGTCGAAGATCAGGAGAATGCCGTGCTTCTCGCTGATCTCGCGCAGGCGCTTGAGATAGCCCTTCGGCGGCGGCAGCACCGCGGTCGAGCCCGGCACCGGCTCGACGATGACGGCCGCGATCGTCTCGGCGCCATGCAAGGCCACCAGACGCTCGAGATCGTCGGCGAGCTCGGCGCCATGCTCAGGCTGATCCTTGGCGAAGGCGTTGCGGGTGAGGTCATGGGTGTGGCGGATGTGGTCGACGCCCGGCAGCAGGGTCGCGAAGGCGCGGCGGTTGGCGACCATGCCGCCGACCGAGGTGCCGCCGAAGCCGACGCCGTGATAGCCGCGCTCGCGGCCGATCAGGCGGGTGCGGCTCGCCTGGCCGTTGGCGCGGTGATAGGCGAGCGCGATCTTCAGCGCGGTGTCGACCGACTCGGAGCCGGAGTTGGTGAAGAAGACGCGGTCGAGGCCCTTCGGCGCGATCTCGGCCAGACGCTCGGCGAAGTCGAATGCCAGCGGATGGCCCATCTGGAACGACGGAGCGAAGTCCAGCGTCATCAGCTGCCGCTCGACCGCGGCGGCGATCTGCTTGCGGCCGTGGCCGGCATTGACGCACCAGAGGCCGGCGGAGCCGTCGATCACCTTGCGGCCGTCGACGGTGGTGTAGTGCATGCCCTCAGCCGAGGAGAACAGGCGCGGCGCCTTCTTGAACTGACGGTTGGCCGTGAACGGCATCCAGAACGAGTCGGTCTTGATAGTGTTCGGAATCTGATGAAGGGTCACGGGCCACGCTCCTTTGCTGACCGGATAGCAGAGGCACGGGAAGCGCAACAAGTCCTTTTCTGGTCACCTGCAAGCCATTGATTTCACTGGGGCTGCCGGTCCATATTTGCGCGATCCGCAACACCTGCAACAGGGACCAGGGGCATGAGCGTCGACATCGGTGGACGGCTGCGATTCATCCGGGCGCACCACAAGCTGTCGCAGCGCGAGCTCGCCAAGCGCGCTGGGGTCACCAATTCGACGATCTCGCTGATCGAATCCAACCAAATGAATCCGTCGGTCGGCGCGCTCAAGCGCATCCTCGACGGCATCCCGATGGGGCTCGCCGAGTTCTTCGCGCTGGAGCCGGAGTCGCGGCGCAAGATCTTCTACCGCGCCGAGGAGCTGACCGAGGTCGGCAAGAAGCCGATCTCGTATCGCCAGATCGGCGACAATCTGTTCGGGCGCAGCCTGCAGATTTTGAAAGAGCGTTACGAGCCCGGCAGCGACACCGGGCGCGTGCACCTCGTCCATGACGGCGAGGAAGGCGGCATCGTGATCTCGGGCAAGCTCGAAGTCACCGTCGAGGACGAGCGCCGCATCCTCAATCCCGGCGATGCCTATTATTTCGAGAGCCGTCGCCCGCATCGCTTCCGCTGCGTCGGCGGCAAGCCGTGCGAAGTGATCTCGGCCTGCACGCCGCCGACGTTTTGAGGCGCATCGACATTATCCGGAATCTTACGGAGTGCCCCGGTATCTTACGGACCTTGAGGCATCTCAATTTCCGCGCGTCGATCCTCTATATGTTGCGAACCCAAGCCGAGGAAACATTCCGGCGCCGCTTCATAACTGGGCTCGAAGATGAAGATCACGCTCGCCAATGCAGAGGCTGCGCTCGATGAAGTGCAGCGCGACACCGACAAGCTCCATTCGCAGGAGCTGCGTAAGGTTATTGCCGACTACATCGAGACGCAACGAGAAGCGCTGAAGGCGCTCCGCAAGAAACTGCACTAGCAGGACGCGGCGGAACGAGAAGATCTCGTCCCGCCTTTTTGCCTCAACGCTGCGTCAACAACTCCTCGATCTTGATCGGAAAGCGGCGGACGCGCACGCCGGTCGCATGCCACACCGCATTGGCGACCGCGCCGGCGCTGCCGGTGATGCCGATCTCCCCGACGCCCTTGATGCCGAGCGCATTCACATGCGGATCGTGCTCCTCGACCGTGATCACGTCGAGCGGCGGCACGTCGGCATTCACCGGGATGTGGTACTCGCCGAGATTGGCATTCATGATCCGGCCGCTGCGGCGGTCGGTGATGGCTTCCTCATGCAGCGCGAAGGACATGCCCCAGATCATGCCGCCGAACAGCTGGCTCTTCACCAGATGCGGATTGACGATGCGCCCGGCCGCGAACGCGCCGACCATGCGGGTGACACGGATCTGGCCAAGCTCCGGATCGACCTTCACCTCCGCGAATACCGCACCGTGGGCATGCATCGCATATTCCTCCATCGCGGCCGGGTTCGGCGCGCCCGTGCCGCGGGCCTCGACCTCGGCGACGCCCGCACGCGCGAGGATCTCGACGTAGCTCTCGCCGCGGGTCTCGTCATCGCGCCGGATCAGCCTGCCATCGCGCGCGATCACGCCGGCATTGCCGGCGCCAAACAGCGGCGAGCGCTCGTCGTTGGTGGCGAGATCGGCGAGTTTTGCGACGACGGCCGCACCGGCACTGTGGATCGCAGCACCCGCGGTCGCGGTGTGCGCCGAACCACCGGCAATGCCCGCGTCGGGCAGGTCGGATGAACCGGCCTTGAACTCGACACGGTCGATGTCGAGACCGAGTTCATCGGCCGCGATCTGCGCGAGCGCCGTCCAGGCACCCTGCCCCATATCATGGGCGCCGATTTCCATCGCGCCGGAGCCGTCGCGGCGGAGCACTGCGCGCGCTTCGGCCTGAAACATCAGCGCCGGGAAAGTCGCCGTGCCCATGCCCCAGCCGACGAGGAGACCTGCATCGTCGCGCATCTGCCGCGGCTGGAGCGAACGCTTCGACCAGCCGAACCGCGCCGCGCCCTGCTCGTAGCAGGCCCGCAGCGCCTTCGAGGAGAACGGTTTGCCCGTGATCGGCTCGACCTCGGCATAGTTCTTCAGGCGGAAGGCGAGCGGATCGACGCCGCAGGCCCAAGCCATTTCGTCGATCGCGCTTTCGAGCGCGATCGAGCCGGTAGCCTCGCCGGGCGCACGCATGAACAGCGGTGTACCGGTGTTGACGCGCACGGCATCATGCGAGGTGCGGATCGACGGGCTGGCATAGAGTGTATGCGAGGCGTCCGCCGCGGGCTCGTAGAAATCGTCAAACGTGCTCGACACGGTCCGGGCGTGATGATCGAGCGCAGTCAGGCGCCCTTCGCCGTCCGTGCCGATGCGCAGCCGCTGACGCGTCGGTGCGCGGTGACCGACCGGGCCGTACATCTGCTCACGGCGCAGTACCAGCTTGACCGGCTTGCCGACCAGCTTTGCCGCCATGATGCCGAGGACCGGCGGACCAGCCATCAGCCCCTTCGAACCAAAGCCACCGCCGAGGAACGGGCTGCGGATGTGGATCTTGTCATGCGCAATGCCGAACAACTCTGCCACGCGCGCAAGCGACAGCATCAGACCCTGCGTGGGCATGTCGATCTGCAAATTGTCGCGATCCCATGACGCGACGATCGCATGCGGCTCCATGGCGTTGTGATATTGCGGCGGCGTCTCATAAATCGCGTCGATCTGCTTCTCGGCCACGGCAAGACCCGCCTCGACATCGCCGAGGTGATTTTCGGTGGGGTTGCCGACGCCCACGACCGGCGGCACGTAACTCTCGCCGGCATCGAGACCAACCAGCGCGGGCAGCGTTTCGTAGCGCGGCGCCAGCAGCACCGTGCCTTCCGTCGCGGCCTCCAGCGTCTCGGCGATCACGACGGCGATGGGCTGGTTGGCGTAGCGGACCTCGTCGCTTTGCAGGACTTCCATCCGGAACACGAACGGATTGGTCTTGATCTCCGGATCGATCGCGAGCTGCGGCTTGTGGTCCGGTGTCATGACGTCGACGACGCCGGGATGGCGTTTTGCGGCGGCGACATCGAGCGAGGTGACGCGGCCGCGCGCGATGCTGGCGACGGCCATCACCGCAAACAACATGCCGGGCGGATGGTTGTCGGCGGCATAGGTCGCCTGCCCCTTGACCTTGAGGACGCCGTCGCGCCGGGTCAGCGGTTGGCCGATGTTCGAGCCGTGGCGCAGATGGGCGGGAGAGCTGGATAGATTAAGCTCAGGCATGGATGGCTCCGGACGTCGAGGCAAAGGGAGAGGCCGGCAGCGCGGGAATACGCGCGGGCGTACCGGCGGCGGCAAGGGTCAGCGCGCGCACGACGATGCGGCGTGCGAGCTCGATCTTGAAGGCGTTGTCGCCGGACGGTTTTGCGTCGGTGAGCGCGCGCCAGGCCGCTTCCTGGAAGGCATCTGCCGTGGGCGTAACGCCCTTGAGCACGTCTTCCGCGGCACGAGCGCGCCAGGGCTTTGCGGCGACGCCGCCGAGCGCCAGCCGCGCCTCCGCGACCTTGCCGTTCTCGATCCGCAACGTAGCCGCGGCCGAGACCACGGCGAACGCGTAGGACGTGCGCTCACGAACCTTGAGGTAGCGCGCATGCGCGGCGAAGCCGCGCGCCGCCGGCGGCAGCCGCACCGCGACGATGAGGTCGCCGGGTTCGAGCGCCGATTCACGCTCGGGCGTATGGCCCGGCAGGCGATGCAGCGCGTCGAGCGCGATCTCTCGGCGGCCGTTCCTGCCCTCGATCTCGACGACGGCGTCAAGCGCGACCAGCGGTACGCAGAAGTCCGACGGATGCGTGGCGATACAGCTCTCGCTCCAACCGAGCACGGCATGGGTGCGGTTCTCGCCCTCACGGGCGTCGCAGCCAGAGCCAGCCTCGCGCTTGTTGCAGTGGCTGGCGGTGTCGTAGAAATAGGCGCAACGCGTCCGTTGCAGCAGATTGCCGCCGACGGTCGCGGCATTGCGCAGTTGCGCGGACGCACCGGACAGCAGCGCCTCGGCAACGGCCGGGTAGGACTTCGCGAAGTTTGCGTCATGCGCGAGATCGGCGTTGCCCACCAGCGCGCCGATGCGCAACGATCCGTCAGCGAGAGTCTCGATCTGATCGAGTCCATCGAGATGCGTGACATCGACCAGCCGATCCGGTCGGCTGACGCCGCCCTTCATCAGATCGAGCAGATTAGTGCCGGCGGCGAGATAAACAGCGCCCGGCTGGGCGGCCGCCGCAACGGCCTCGGCCACTGTGGCCGGCCTGATATAATCGAACGGTTTCATGCGGAGCGCCTCTGATTGGATTCGTCCGTGCCGGCCTGGGCTTCCAGCACGGCATCGACGATGCCAGCATAGGCGCCGCAGCGGCAGAGATTGCCGCTCATGCATTCGCGGATGCGCTCGGGATCGTTGCCGGCCTGGGCTTCTTGCATCATGCCGATCGCGCTCATGATCTGGCCGGGCGTGCAGAAGCCGCACTGAAAGCCGTCATGGGCTATGAAGGCCGCCTGCACGGGATGAAGCTGGTCGCCGCGCGCCACGCCTTCGATGGTGAGGATGTCGGCGCCATCATGGCTGATGGCGAGAGCGAGGCAGGAGTTGATGCGCCTGCCGTCGACGAGAATGGTGCAGGCGCCGCACTGGCCGCGATCGCATCCCTTCTTGGTTCCGGTCAGATGGAGGCGCTCACGCAGGAGATCGAGCAGCGTGACGCGCGGATCGTCGAGGACGAAGTCGCGCCGCGCACCGTTCACGGTGAGGCTGATGGAGTGGTTCATACAAGGCTCCGATCAGATATGGACATGAGTCATCACTCAGCGCGCCACCTCCGTGGCCGCTGCCGATATGCGTTGGCCAGGCGGAACCCGGCCAACATCTCAAGGAAGATACGGAGGCACCCTCCGCTTAACAAGGGCCGCCGAAAAATATTTGGAATTCGTCAAAAGCCCATGCGCAGACAACGCGATGCAGCCTTGCAAGGGTTCATTGCGAGGGTTCAATCTAACCAATTCGTGATCTACATTACCGCCATGGACGACCAGACTGACCAGATTCGGAAGCCCCGCGCCGACGCCGTGCGCAATCGCGAGCGCGTGCTCGAGGCTGCGAAGGTCGTCTTCAATGCAGGCGGTCCTGAGGCGAGCCTGGAAGCGGTGGCAAAACGCGCCGGCGTCGGCATCGGCACGCTCTATCGGCATTTCCCGACTCGCGAGGATTTGTTCGAGGCGGTGTACCGGCGTGAGGTCGAGCAGCTCAGCGAGCTCGCCGAGCAGCTGAAAACCGCGAAGGACCCGGTCGATGCGCTACGGCGCTGGCTGCGGTCCAATGTCGAATTCGTGGCCACAAAAAAGGGCATGTCGGCCGCGCTGGCACTGACGTTCCAGAGTTCCTCAGAGCTGGCGGCGTTCTCGATGGACCGGCTGACCAAGGCGATCGGCTCGCTGCTCGATCGCGCGGTCGCGGCCGGCCAGATGCGCGGCGATGTCAGCCCGGAGGACCTGCTGCGCACGCTCGTCGGGATGTGCTACATGCACGACCAGCCCGGCTGGCAATCCTCGGTGCTGCGCATGCTCGACGTGTTCGTGGACGGGCTGCGCGTGCAGCCGGCCGGCAAGTCAGGCACCAAGACCAAGGCGCGTGCCGCCAAGCCTACGAAGCCGGCGGTGAAACGGAAGCGATAGCACGCCGTATTTCCCATGGGGCGTGCTAGGATTGGCATCGCCGGGATTTCAACGCGGAGCCTTTCATGCGCATCGCCGCCTTGCTCGTCGCCCTTGTGATTATCCTTGGTGCCGCTCCAGCACGCGCCGCCGACGTCACGGCGGCACAGGGCGTCATCCGTGCCCAGGAGCAGGCCTTTGCGCGCGACGATGCGGCCGCGGCCTATTCCCACGCCGCGCCGGCGATCAGGGAAATCTTCCCCGCCCCTGATATCTTCATGTCCATGGTGCAAAACGGCTACGCGCCGGTCTACCGGCACAGGAGCTTTGAGTTTGGCGAGAGCAAGAGCGAAGGCAACTGGGTCTCCCAGCACGTCCACATCGTCGACGCCAATGGCGAAGCCTGGGAGGCGCTCTACACGCTCGAGCAGCAGCCCGACGGCAGCTACAAGATCACCGGCTGCTCGCTGTTGAAGGTGGGACGCGAGGCTTAGGTTGCAAAACCCGGTTCGGTCTTGACCGCGTTCATCCGCGAGCGGATCAGCAGCGTCAGCACGATGCCGACGTTGAGGGCATTCCACGCCACACCGTTCGCGAACGCCGCAGCGTAGGAGCCCGTCGCGTCGAAGATGACGCCCGACACCCAGCCGCCGAAGGACATGCCGAACACCGAGGCGAAGATCACGATGCCGACGCGGGTTGCGGCCTCGCTCGCCGGCATTGCCTCGCGCACGATGATGGCGTAGCTCGGCACGATGCCGCCCTGAAACAGGCCGAACATCGCGGAGATCAGATAGAGCGAAGTCAGGCTGTCGAAGAACAGATAGAACACCAGCGCAAAGCCCTGCGCCAGCGATCCGACCAGCAGCGTGCGGATGCCGCCGATCTTGTCGGCGAGGTAACCCGAGCCGATGCGGCTGACGATGCCGCAGGCCATCATCAGCGACAGCATCTCGGCGCCGCGCGCCACGCCGTAACCGAGATCGCCGCAATAGGCGACGATGTGCACCTGCGGCATCGCCATGGCGACGCAGCAGGAGATGCTGGCGATCGAGAGCAGCACGGTCAGCGTATTGGTCGAAAGCTTGAGATCGACCTGCGGCGGCCGCGCATTGGCGTGATTGCGGACCTTGTCGTCGCCCATCTGCGCGCGCAGGACCGGCACCAGGATCGTCATCAAGACCACGCAAACGAGGGCGATGCCGACGATATGCGTGGTGCGCCAGCCGATCGTCTGTATGCCTTCGCTGATGAGCGGCGGCCACATCGTGCCCGCGACGTAATTGCCGCTCGCGACGATGGTCACGGCAAGTCCGCGATAGCGCTCGAACCAGTGCGAGGCCTCCGCCATCAGCGGCGCGAAGGTCGCCGAGGTGCCGAGCCCGATCAGGAAATAGGCCGCGACGAACTGCCAGAGCTGGGTCGAGAGCCCCGCCAGCACGTTGGCAACGCCGATGAAAGCGATGCTGATCGCCATCGCCGGCACGATGCCGAACTTGTCGGTGATCTTGCCGGCGATCACGCCGCCGAGGCCGAAGCCGAACATCATCAGTGTGAAGGCCAGCGACACCGCTGCGCGCGTGGCGGCGAACTCGGCCTGCACGACGGGAATCACCACGACGACGGCCCACATGCCGACACCACCGATCGAACCGATCAGCAGCGCAAGCAACAGCCGCACCCAAGCCTGACGCGAATCAGGGGTGAATGAGGCCGGTCTCTGTCCTGGAAGATTTGGCGCGTGCACGGGCCGGACCATGTTCGCTGATCGCCGCGCGGTCAAGCATCGTGCCGCGATATTGGGCATGCGCGGTGCACTGCGGTAAGAAGATGCTTGGCGAGGCCGCGCTTTGCCATTAGTTTGCAATCTGCGTGTGCAACATTGCCGCGCGAGGAGCCTATCGGCGGAATGCTGTTGCGATTGACGCGATCGATGCGGATCAGGGTGGGGCGGATCATCGCCCTCGCCTATCTGTTCTGCGTGCTCGCGCCGGCAGCAGCCCTCGCCTGGGGCAGCGGCCCGGCGCCGTGCCTCGACGACGCACTCCTCGCCGATCTCGTGCCGGTGCATCACCAGATGCAGGCCGGCCACGTGCATGACGGTGTGTCGCATGACCACGCAGGCATGCGCGGGCATGACCAGGCTGCCGCACAGGATGCGCCCGCCCAACATCACCATGACGGCAAGGCCGGCCCGTGCTGCGCGATGATGTGCGTGAGCGCCCTGCCGGCCGACCTGCCCGGCGTCGCCAAGCCGCTGCAGCCGATCTCCGCCTGCGCGCCCGAGATCGTGGCCAGCCTGCACAGCGCGGCGCCGCCTCAGCACTACCGCCCTCCCATCGCCTGATCTGACGCGACGACGTCAGGGCTGCACGCGCGTCCGCGCGCGCGAACCTGTGGTCTTACGACAGATCAGGAATGACTCATGCTTACGCTTTCCGGGGCGAAGTTCGCCGCCGCATCCGCGGCGCGTGGACGACACTTTTCATTGAAATGGCCGCTGCTGGCCGCAACCGCATTGATGTTGTCCGGCTGCATGCCCGCAACTGTGCCCGTGGCCGGTGCCGATCCGGCCGATCCAGCGGCGAAGGTCGCGCGCGTCGGCTATCGCTCGACGATTGCGCCCTACACCAGCCTGCGACCTGCGGCGCCGGCACCATGGCGCGACCGCAACGACGCTGTCGCACCGCAGCCGAAGCAAGACCGGTAGGGGCGCGCCATGACGCATCATTTTGCGCGGGGCCTGCTCGTGCTCACTGCGCTGGGACTCTCCGGCTGCATGGCATTCTCGCCGGACGGAGGCATGACGACGGTCTCGGACCTCACCAGCCAGACCATCAACAAGGACGTCGCCTTCGTGCGAACGGCCGAAGGCGCGGAGGCCGTCAACGCGACCGTCCGCCGCTTGCTGGCACGCACGTTGACCGCCGAGACGGCCGTGCAGATCGCGCTGCTCAACAACAATGGACTGCAAGCCGCTTACAACGAGCTGGCGCTGGCCGAGACCGAACTCGTCGAGCAGACCCTGCCGCCCAATCCCGTGTTCTCGATCTCGCGAATCTCAGGTAATGGCGCGAGCGAGATAGAGCGTCAGGTAGTCGGCGACATCCTCGCGCTGGCCACGCTGCCGTTCCGCTCCGACATCGCCCGCGACCGATTTCGTCAGGCCCAATTGCGTGCGGCGTTGGCGACGCTGCGGCTGGCCGCCGATGTCCGGCGCGCCTATGTCCGCGCAGTCGCCGGCAACGACATCGTGGCGCTGCTCACCGACGCGAAGGCGACGGCGGAATCGACGGCGCAGCTCGCGGTCAAACTCGGCGAGACCGGCTCGATCAACAAGCTCGATCAGGCCCGCGAGCAGGTGTTTTACGCCGAGACCACGGCCGACCTCGCTTCCGCGCGGCAGGCGGCAACGAGCGCGCGCGAAAGGCTCGCGCGCCTGATGGGGTTGTGGGACGGCGGCCTCGACTTCCGTCTGCCCGATCAACTGCCGCCGCTGCCGCGCCGGCCGCAGGCACTGCCCTCGATCGAGATCAATGCGGTGGCCCATCGCATCGATCTTCAGATCGCGCGGCTGGAGCTGACGGCGCTGGCAAAGTCACTCAACCTCACCGAGGCGACGCGCTTTGTCACGTTACTCGACCTCGCCGGCATCTCCCGCCGCACCCAGGATCCCGAGGGCCCGCCGTTCCGCGAACGCGGTTTGGACGTGCAGTTCCAGATCCCGATCTTCGACGGCGGCGAGGTGCGGGTGCGGCAGGCGGCGGAGACCTACAATCTCGCCTTCAACCGCCTGACCGAGCGCGCCGTCAACGTCCGCTCCGAGGCTCGCGATGCTTATCGCGTCTATCGCTCCAGCTACGACATCGCGAGCCACTACCAGCGCGAGATCCTGCCCTTGCGAAAAATCATCACCGAGGAGATGCAGCTGCGCTTCTCCAGCATGCAGGTCGATATTTTCGCGCTGCTCACCGAAGCGCGGCAGCGCCTGGCATCGCTGCGCGGCGCGATCGATGCGAAGCAAAAATTCTTCCTCGCCCAATCCGACCTCCAGACCGCCGTCAATGGCGGCGGCGCACCTGCGTCTGGCGGCGACACTTCAACCACCATCGCCGCGGCAGCGCCTGCCGATGGCGGTCACTGAGATGGAGGCCAACATGTATTCCCGCCGAGGATTTCTGGGCACCGCCGCGCTCGCCAGCGCGTCGGCCATCAGCGGCCGTGTGCAGGCCGCGTCCATTCCGGAAGCGCCTCACATGGACAAGGTGGTGATGCAGCCTCCGCTGCATCCGATCAGCGGCCCCGACTATCGCCCCGTGGTCACGCTGAACGGCTGGTCACTGCCGTTCCGCATGAACGGCGACTGGAAGGAATTCCACCTCGTCGCCGAACCCGTGGTGCGCGAGTTCGCCGAAGGCATGAAAGTGAATCTGTGGGGCTACAACGGCCAGTCGCCGGGCCCGACCATCGAGGCTGTTGAAGGCGACAAGATCCGCGTCTTCGTCACCAACCGACTGCCCGAATACACCACCGTGCACTGGCACGGCATGATCCTCCCCAGCGGCATGGACGGTGTCGGCGGGCTGACGCAGCCGCACATCCAGCCGGGAAAAACCTTCGTCTACGAGTTCGAGATGAAGAAGAGCGGGACCTTCATGTACCACCCGCATTCCGACGAGATGGTGCAGATGGCGATGGGCATGATGGGCATGGTCGTCGTGCATCCGCGCGACCCGAACTTTCGTCCCGTCGACCGCGACTTCGTCTTCGTGATGAGCACCTATCGCGTCGATCCCGGCACATACCTGCCGCAGGTCAACGAGATGACCGACTTCAACATGTGGACCTGGAATTCGCGGGTGTTTCCCGGCATCGATCCCTTGCCGGTCAGGCTCGGCGACAAGGTGCGCGTGCGCATCGGCAATCTCAGCATGACCAACCATCCGATTCATCTGCACGGCCACAGCTTTGCTGTGACCTGCACCGATGGCGGCTGGATTCCAGAGAGCGCGCAATATCCGGAGACGACCACCGACGTACCGGTCGGCGCGGTGCGCGTGTTCGACGTGCTCGCCGACAATCCCGGCGACTGGGCGTTCCACTGCCACAAGTCGCACCACACCATGAACGCGATGGGGCACGAGGTGCGCAACCTGATCGGCGTGTCTCGCAAGGATCTCGCCAAGGCGGTCGGCAAGCTCGCGCCTGACAGCATGGCGATGGGCTCGACCGGCATGGCGATGGGCAACATGGAGATGCCCGCGCCCGACAACACGCTGCCGATGATGACCGGCACCGGTCAGTTCGGGCCGATCGAGATGGGCGGCATGTTCACGGTGATGAAGATCCGCGAGGACCTCGCGCGCGACGATTATCGGGATCCCGGCCCCTACCAATTCCCGCGAGGCACCGTCGCCTATGAGGTCACGCCGCCGGCCACAGAGCCGGCGCGGCAGCAAGGCGCGCCGATCAAGAACATGAAGATGTGAGCGTTTCGATGAACCACCAACCGGAGAACAAGATGAAGAAGACGATCAAACTCGGACTTGCGCTGGCTGCGCTTTCGACCGCGCCGGCGTTTGCCCACGACCAGCACGGGCACGGGACCTTTTCGGCCGGCGAGCCCGGCGATCCCAGGAAGCCCGCGCGCACGATCGAGATCCTGCTGAACGAGATGGACTACGCGCCCGCCAGGATCGAGGTCAAACGCGGCGAGCAGATTCGTTTCGTGCTGCGCAACGTCGGCAAGGAGGACCATGAATTCCTGCTCGCCACGACGAAGGAGAATCTCGCGCATGCCGTGGAGATGAAGAAGCATCCGCACATGGAGCACGACGATCCCAACGGCGTCAGGCTCGCACCGAACAAGACGGCCGAGATCCTCTGGAAGTTCAGCAAGGCCGGCACGTTCGAATTTTCCTGCCTGATTCCCGACCACCGCGACTACGGCATGGTCGGCCACGTCACCGTGAAGTAACAAGGAAGACTCCCATGAACCGCACCATCCGTATCGCTGCAGCGCTGGCGCTGACCGTCGGCCTTGCCGCCGAAGCCCTCGCGGCCCAGGGCGCCGCGATCAGCGGCGAGATCAAGAAGATCGACGAGGGCGCCGGCAAGATCACGCTCAAACACGGACCGGCGAAAAGCCTCGGCATGGATGAGCCCATGACCATGGTCTATCGCGTCAAGGACCCCGCTTTGCTCAAGCAGGTGAAGGTCGGCGACAAGGTGACCTTCGAGGCCGAGGAGGCGGCTTCGGGGTACACGGTGACGACGATGCAGAAGGCGAAGTAGGGCTACGTCCTCCGCAGCTGATTTCGGCGCCAAACGCTTCCACAACGTCATGGCCGGGGCTCGTCCCGGCCATCCACGGCTTCGGCCGCGCAGGCGGGACAAGCCCGGGCATGACGACTTCGTCCTGCCAGGTGCTCGAAACACCCCGGTCTGACCTCCTGCCGCACCCTCCGTTAACCCTTTGCTAACCATACACCCGGCAAGAATTGCCGAGTGAAGTCGAGTGTCGTCAGCCGCGTAGAACGGGAGGTCCCCCGTGGACGCCAGTGCGGTGCCTCACTTTCGAAACGGCGGCCCTTCGGCCGCCGCGCAGACATTTGGGGCGCGCGGACGGCAGTCGCGCGGGGGAGCAGCTACCATGGTCGACGTCACCGCGGGACAGGGCGTAGGCAGCACGAACGCCGGCTTCCCGACCCTCACCGAGATCGGCAACATCCTCAAGCGCGGCGATATCGCGCTGGCGCTCGGCGTCCTCACCATCCTGGTGGTGCTGATCCTCCCCCTACCCGCGATCGTGCTGGACCTGTTCCTGGCGATCTCGATCACGCTCTCGATCCTGATCCTGATGACGTCGCTGTTCATCCAGGCGCCGCTGGAATTCTCCGCCTTCCCGACCGTCCTCCTGATCTCGACCATGCTGCGGCTGTCGCTGAACATGGCCTCGACCCGCCTGATCCTGTCGCACGGGCATGAGGGCACGGACGCCGCCGGTCACGTCATCGAAGCCTTCGGCAGCTTCGTGATGGGCGGCAATTTCGTCATCGGTATCATCGTCTTCGCCATCCTGATCATCGTGAACTTCGTCGTCATCACCAAGGGTTCGGGCCGTATCGCCGAAGTCGCCGCCCGCTTCCACCTCGACGCCATGCCCGGCAAGCAGATGGCGATCGACGCCGACCTCTCCGCCGGCCTGATCGACGAGAAGGTCGCCAAGCAACGGCGCAAGGATCTGGAGGACGAGAGCGGCTTCTTCGGCGCCATGGACGGTGCCTCGAAATTCGTCCGCGGCGATGCCATCGCGGGCCTTTTGATCGTCTTCATCAACATCGTCGGCGGCATGATCATCGGCGTGGCGCAGCAGGGCCTCTCCTTCGCCGACGCCGGACGCAGCTACACGCTGCTGACCGTCGGCGACGGTCTCGTCACCCAGGTGCCGGCGCTGATCGTTTCGACCGCGGCCGGCCTGCTCGTCTCCAAGGCCGGCGTGTCCGGCGCCGCCGACAAGGCGCTGATGAAGCAGTTCTCCGGCTATCCGCAGGCGCTCGCGATGTCCTCGGCGGTCATGCTGGTCCTGGCGGCCCTGCCGGGCATTCCGACCATTCCCTTCCTGGCGCTCGGCGCCGGCGCCGGCGCGCTCGCCTGGCACGCCCGCAACCGCAACCGGGTGACGGCCAAGGCCGAGGAAGCCGCCAGGACCGCACCCGCTCCGGGAACGCCAGGTGCGCCGGGCGCCGCTGCGGCGGAAGAGCCGATCTCGGCCGCGCTCAAGATCGACGATCTCAAGATCGAGCTCGGTTACGCGCTGCTGCCGCTGGTCAACGGGCCTGATGGCACCGACCGCCTCACCGAGCAGATCAAGGCGCTGCGCCGTTCGCTCGCCATCGAGATGGGCTTCGTGATGCCCGCCGTGCGTATCCTCGACAACGTCCAGCTCGAAGCCAACACCTACATCATCAAGATCAAGGAGGTCGACGCCGGCACCGGCAAGATCTGGCCGAACCAGTTCATGGTCATGGACCCCGGCGGCAGCCAGGTGCAGGTGCCCGGCATCCACACCACCGAGCCGACCTTCGGCCTGCCCGCAACCTGGGTCGATGCCAGCCTCAAGGAAGAAGCCTCGCTCAAGGGCTACACCGTCGTCGACGCCGCGACCGTGCTCTCGACCCACCTCACCGAGCTGCTCAAGGCCAACATGTCGGACCTGCTCTCCTATGGCGAGGTGCAGAAGCTGCTCAAGGAGCTGCCGAAGGAGCAGAGCGAGCTGGTCAAGGACATCGTGCCGGGCCAGGTCACGGTCTCCGGCATCCAGCGCGTGCTGCAGCTGCTGCTCGCCGAGCGCATCTCGATCCGCGATCTCTCGACCATCCTGGAAGGCATCGCCGACTCGCTCGCCTTCTCGCGCAATCCCGCGACCATGGTCGAGCATGTCCGCGCCCGCCTCGCACGGCAGATCTGCGCGCAAAACACCTCCTACAGCGGTTATCTGCCGCTGATCGCGCTGTCGGCGCGGTGGGAACAGGCCTTCGCCGAATCCATCATCGGCCAGGGCGAGGAACGCAGCCTCGCGATGCAGCCCTCGAAGCTGTCGGAATTCATGACCGGCGTGCGCGAGGCCTTCGAGCGCGCCGCGCGCGAAGGCGAGGCGCCGGTGCTGGTCACGTCTGCGGCAATTCGTCCCTTCGTACGCTCCCTCGTCGAGCGGTTCCGGGCCCAGACGACCGTGCTGTCGCAGGCTGAAATCCACCCCAGGGCGAGGTTGAAAACGGTCGGAAGCATCTGATTTGCCTTAAGAAGCCGTATGTTTTTCGGCCACAGGCAAATGGTTTTTGAGTTCCTGGCGCCTTGTCGACCAAATGCAGACAAGGCGCCTCGCAAGCAGATTACATCTTTGAAATAATTATATAATCGTACGTTGAGGGGTCGCTTTTGATCGCGACCTTTCACGTCCTGTCACGCTCTTGTGATGGCCCCTTGGGAACGAATCCCCCCAATACTAAGTTGTTGGGGACCGGAAGCATGAACCTCCCCCAACAGGGTAGCGACTACTTCGGGTAGATGGCGGCAGGAGCCTTCCATGAACCACTCGATTTACAGCGTTGATCGCTCGACCCACTTGAAAATCGTGGTCGTAGCCCTCGTCGCCGGGATCGCGGTGGCAGGCTTCGGCATCACGGCACGCACGGGTTCGGACGAAGGCCTGACCCAGACCGCCCGCGTCATCAAGGCTGACAAGCCGGTTGTTATCACCAGCTCGAACGCGTCCCTCGTTCGATAAAGAGATTTGACGAGTTTTGTGAATTCACGCGGCTCTTTACCAGCCCCCCAAAGTCGCCACGTGGATATGTAGACGACCCCAACCCCAAGTCGACTACGGAAAGCGCCCGCCCCCCACGGGCGCTTTCTTATGTCTGGGGTGGTGTTCTTCGCTGCGGATGTGGCGCGGGATGCCGCCAAGGCCACCGCTGTCATTCCCCGCGAAGGCGGGGAATCCAGTACGCCGCGCCCCCTCCGTATCCCACTGCCGTCTCTGGAACACTGGATCGTCCGCTTTCGCGGACGATGACATCGAAATTGACGTGGGTGATCGCGACACACTAACGGGGCCGGTCCGCCCCATAAGTCGGCGGCGGCGCCTGCACGGTCGGCGCTGCGGCAGCGAAGAGCTCGTCCTTGCGGCCGGTGAGCGGCGGGTAGATGCGCTTGCAGTTGATGGTCTGCTTGGTCGCCTTTGCGGCCGCGCCAGTGGTGCGAACCTCGCGATCCCACCCTTCCGTATAGAGCGCGCCCCAACCGCCGAGGTCGAGCACGGTCACGTACCAGTCGATGCGCAGCGGCAGCATCGGCAGGCCGGCGAGATCGGCCACGACGTTGTGACCGGCGAAGCGGCCCATGGGACGGGCGAACTGGCAGGACATCACCGTCGGATGCAGTCCGTCGACCACGCTCGAGGCAACATCGCCGGCGGCGAACACGCCCGGCACATCGGCCACCCGCATGAAAGGATCGACCAGCAGGCGGCCGAGGCGATCGCGCGCGCCCGCGAAGCTCTCGGCCAGCCGGCTCGCGCGCATCCCCGCGCACCAGATCACGGTCTGCGCCGGGATGAATTCGCCCGAGCTCAGGTGCATGCCGGCGGCCTCGACGGACACGACGCGCACGCCAAGCCGCGTCTCGACGTCGAGCGAGGCCAAAGCCGTCTCGATGACGGGACGCGCATGCACGCCGATGGTGGCGCCGACCGCAGGGTTGGGATCGACCAGGACGATGCGGCGGCTGCCGGTCATGCCGGCGCGCGCCAGCCTGTCCGGCATCTCGGCTGCGACCTCGATGCCGGTGAATCCGGCGCCGACCACCACGACCGTCGAGCGCCCCGGCGAGGGCGCGCTGTGTCCGAGCGAGACGAGATGATTTTCGAGGATGAGCGCGGCGGCATAGGTATCGACGTCGAAAGCATGCTCGGCAAGGCCGGGGATGGCGGGACGCATCACTTCGCTGCCGAGCGCCAGCACCAGGCGGTCGTAGCTCAGCGTCTCCTCGCCGCCACTCGTGACGAGAGAAATCTCGCGCTGTGCCGGGTCGATGGCTTCGACCTCGCCAATGCCATGAGTGACGCCGATCGGATCGAGCAGTTGCGGCAACGGCAGTGCGACCTCGCTGAGGTCGGCCTCGTAATTGCGCACCCGGATGTTGTGATAGGGATTGCGATCGACGACACGGATCTCGACGTCACGGCCGGCCGCGCCGATCTCGTCGCGCTTGCGCGCGGCGCCGATGGCCGCCCATAGACCTGCAAACCCGGCGCCGAGCACGACGATACGCGCCATGTCCGTTTACTGCCTTGTCCAAGAATTCCGGCGGCCTGCCCGCGCAGGCAGATATAGCTCATTCGCCCGGATCGACCAACTGCGGCGACGCCGCTCCGCCGCATAAAATCGCGGCTCAGGCCTCGCGCAGCTCCGACGGCGTCGCGCCGAAACGCTTGCGGAAGGCGCGGTTAAAATAGGACAGGTCGGAGAAGCCCGACGAATGCGCGATATCGCTGATCTTGCGCGCCCTCGCGCGGGGATCGCCGAGCAGCTTGCGTGCCAGCAGCAGGCGCTGCTCCAGCACGAATTCGGTGAAGGTCGTGCCGGCCTGCTCGAACAAGCGTTGCGCCTGGCGCGGGCTGAGCCCTGAGCGCGTCGCGATCTCGGACAGACAGAGATCGTTGCGGCCGAGCGCGGCCATCACGTCGGCACGCATGAGATCGAGACGGGCCGCCGCATGTCCGCGACCGCGCGCGAGGCTTGCATGCTCCGCATCGGTGCCGAGCAGCAGGCCGACGAGATCGATCACGTGCTGCGCGGTCAGGCGCTGGCCGACGGCGTCGAGATGCGGCGCGTGATTGGCGGCGAGTGCGTGGTAGCGGAAGATCGTCTCGGCCACCGCGCCGTCCGAGAGCACTTGCGACAGCTTGTCCTCGGCACGCGGATTGATGTCGAGCAGCGCACGGCGCGGCATGCGGATGCTGGTGAAGCGATCTTCCTGGGTGTGGCCGACGGTGCCGGTGACGCCCATGTCGACCAACACCATCTGCGCGGGCGCAAGTTCGACGGTGTGGCCGTTCTGCCCGACGCGGACAAGACCCGCATGCGCGGCGATCAGGACCAGATCGTCGCTGCCGTCGGCAAGATGGCTCTGCGTGCGCGAATATTGCGCGGAGGCACCTTCGGGAATGGCCAACGCGATATTGTCGACTACGCTGACCTGGAGCCGGCAATCGATGCTGTCGCCATGGCTCGGCCCGACATCGAGGCCGCAGGGACCGAAGGCCCGCTCGCGCCAATGTTCGAAGGCCGGACCATGCGGAAGACCCGCATATTGGTGGACGAAGATGCCCGGCGTCTTAGCTGCATCCATCTGACTTCTAGCCCCTCTCCGGCACCATGATGTGCGGCGCCGACTGCAAATTCCGGGCATTTGACGCCGCGGATTGCGGGGAGGTTCAAAGCGGGAGTGGATTCGGCGGGACTTGTCGGGTTGCGACGGCTGGCGGACCTTGGCGACGGTCGAGCGCCGTGTAGCCCGGATTGCGCTGCGCTCCATCCGGGCTACGGCGCCACGACACCTACTTCTTCGCGGGCGCCTGCGGCTGAGACGGCGGCACGGTCTCGATCAGCTTGCCGGAAAACACCGGAGCCGAGGTCGGCTGGCCGTTGGGCGAGCCGCCGGCCTGCTCGACGGTGACGGCGTAGGTCGCACCGTTGACGACCTCGGGATCGAAGGAGCCGAGCACCGGGCGCGCGGTGAAATCGCCCGCGCCAATCACGCCGAGCGAGCGCGGACGCGGCAGCTTGTCGGAGATCAGCCAGAGCTCGAAGCTCTTGCCGGCCTCCGGAGTCGCGCCGACCTTGCGTACGGTGAAATTCCGCGTCGCGCCGTCGATGGTGAGGATGAAGGCGGGACCGCCGCCCTGGCCCTGCAGCAGCGCGACATATTGCGCAGCAGCCGTGAGCGGCGCCGGCGTCTTCACTTCCACTGTCTGGATGCGCGGCGCCGGACGCAAGCCGCCAGGCAGCGCATCGGGCTGGAATATCTGAAGCGATAGCGTCACCAGCAGCGCAGCCGCAAGCGCGCCCACGGCGGAGGCGATGGTGCGCCAGCGTTTCACGCGGCCCTCGAGCCGGATCACGTTGCTGTTGTCGGCGACAGGCGCCGGCGGCGCGCGCGCGACGTCAGGATCGGGCGCATGGACCTGCGGCATGAATATCGGCGCGATGTCGGGAATGACATCGGGTGCCGGCCGCGCCGTCCCGGGCTGCTCTGCTTCGGAAGGCTGCGGCTCCGGTTGCGGCGCGCCGTCCGGTGCCAGCTCAGGCGGTGCAGCTTCGATCGAGGAGAATTCCGGCACAGGTGGCGGCGGCGGCGAAGCTTCCGGCGCAGGCGTCTCCTGCGCAAAGTCCGTCCGCGCAAGCTCGGACCGGATGTTCTCCCACACGATCGGACGCGGCTCGACCGAGCCGACCATCTGGTTGAGGACGCCGAGCCGGTAAGCCCAGGCCTGCACGACATCGGCGAACGCCTTGTCCACGGCCATCATGGTCTCGACCTGCACGCGCTCATCGGCGTCGAGCGTACCGAGCGCATATTCCGCGGCGAGCGCGATATGGTCCTCCGTGTAGGCCATCACTTGCAGTCCAGAACCACCCTCACAATGCAAGCCCTCATAGTCCGAGGCACTCGCGGATATCCAACATGCTGCGCCGGAGCCACGTCTTCACCGTGTTGACGGGCGCCGCGAATTTTTCCGCCAATTGCTCGCGGCTCCAGCCGTTGTAATAGGCGAGAAGCACGAGCCTCTGACGATCCGGCTCGAGCCGGCCGATGCATTCCAGGAGCCGCTTCAACTCCTCGGTCATCTCCCTCCGCGCCAGCGGATCGGGGCTGTCAGCAGCGACTTCCATCGCCTGCGGCTCTTCCTCGATGGAGACTTCCGTCTTCTTGCGCACGATGTCGATGGCGCGGTTGCGCGCGATCGATGCCATCCATGTGATCGGCGACGACAAGGCCGGATTGAACTGGCCGGCGCCGTTCCAGATCTTGACGTAGGTCTCCTGAATGACCTCCTCTGCGAGATCCTGTCGGCGCAAGATACGGAGCACGACGCCGTAGAGTTTCGCGCGCGTGGCGACGTAGAGGCGCTCGAACGCGGCCTGATCGCCCCTGGCGACCTCCTCAATCAGCCCGACCAGCTCTGCTGGCGTCAGCATTCAGCCCCCCACACACGGCCTGTCGCGTTCGGCGCAGGCCCTGGCACTCCGCTACCATAGCGCGCGGCAAAGCCCATCACCAAGGGGTGGCGCGCCACACTGTGGATAGCAAACGCAAAACCCGGACCTTGCGGGTCCGGGTTCGACGAATTCTCGGCTGTTGGACCGCTGGCTGCGCCGTCAGGCGACGGCGCCGATGCGGGCGCGCATCAGGCCGATGCTGTCGAGGTCGGCCTGCTCGCGGGCGTTTTCCTCGGCGCGCTCGCGGGCCTGGTCACGCTCGTCGAGGAGCTCGACCTTCTTCAGTTCCTCGAAGGCTTCGGCCAGCGCGGCCTTGGCTTCGTCGAGCTGGCCCTTCAGTTCGTCGGCCGAGCGGGTCAGGTTCTCGCGGCGCTGAATCGCGGCCTTGGCATAGGTCGGGTAAGCGAAATGCGAGGGATCGTTGATCCCGGCACGCTCCTGCTCGGTCGTGATCTCGCGTTCAAGATCGGTCGACATCCGCTGGAAGTCGGCGATCATGGTCTCGATCTGGGTGACCCGGCGGCGCTTCTCGTCGACCTGAAATTTCTTCAGGCGGATGAGGGTATCACGTGACTTCATCGACTCATACTCCCCAGAAGTCCTCTGGCTGCACATGGGACGTCACCGGTCTCCCCACAGGCCCGATTGGGCCAAGACCGGCTCTGCTACTCTGTGAGAGCGGATGATGACGGGACAAAGTTAGCGTTCCGTTTCCAAATCACCGAGGATTTGCGCCAACTGGCGGTAGCCGTCCGCCAGTGATGCATTTTCGTCCTTGCGCTGGCGCAGGAACGCCTCCAGCGGCTCGTGCAGCCGGATCGCCTCGTCGACCTCGGGGCTGGAGCCGGCCCGGTAGGCCCCGAGCCGGATCAATTCCTCCATGTCGGCATAGGTCGCCATCACCTGGCGGGCCCGCTGGATGGTCGGCCAGAACTGCGGATCGGCCGATTTCGGCATGGTACGGGAGACGGATTTGAGGATGTTGATAGCGGGGTAACGGCCGCGCTCGGCGATCGAGCGCTGCAGCACGATATGGCCGTCGAGGATGCCGCGGACGGCATCCGCGATCGGCTCGTTATGGTCGTCGCCATCGACCAGCACCGTGAAGATCGCGGTGATCGCCCCCTCGCCCAGGCCCGGCCCTGCGCGCTCCAGGAGCTTCGGCAACTCGGTGAACACGGTCGGCGTATAGCCCTTGGCGGTCGGCGGCTCGCCGGCGGACAGGCCGATCTCGCGCTGGGCCATGGCAAAGCGCGTCACCGAGTCCATCAGGCAGAGCACGTCCTTGTCCTCGTCGCGGAAATATTCGGCGACCGCGAGCGTCAGATAGGCGGCCTGGCGCCGCATCAGCGCCGGCTCGTCCGAGGTTGCGACCACCACGACCGAGCGCGCCAGGCCCTCCTCGCCGAGGTCGTCCTGCAAAAATTCCTGGACCTCGCGGCCGCGTTCGCCGATCAGCCCGATGACGCTGACCGCGGCATCGACGTTGCGCGCGAGCATCGACAGCAGCACCGATTTGCCGACGCCGGACCCTGCGAAAATGCCCATGCGCTGGCCGCGGCAGCAGGTGAGGAACGTGTTCATCGCGCGCACGCCGAGATCGAGCGGGGCGCCGACGCGCTTGCGCGAATGCGCCGGCGGCGGTGAATTGCGGTATGGCATCGGCGCCGGGCCCTGCGGCAATGGCCCCTTGCCGTCGATCGGCTCGCCCAGCGCGTTGACCACGCGGCCGAGCCAAGCCGATGACGGGCGCACTTGATTGGCGGCATTGGCGATGACGGCCTTGCAGCCGCGGCGCACCCCGTCCAAGCCGGCGAACGGCATCACGACAGCGTTGTTGCCGGAGAAGCCGATCACCTCGCAGGGAATGGAACGGTTCGCGCCGGTCTCGATCACGAGCCGCGCGCCGACCGACATCGCGTGAATGGGTCCGGCCACCTCGACCATCAGGCCGCGAACGCCGACCACGCGGCCATAGATGTTGACGCCGTCGATGTCGCCGATCTGTTCGGCAAGGGCCTTCATCAGGGGCGCGCCTTCAATAGGAGGACCTTCATAAGGTGATCGCCTTCGATCCCGGGCATCATGGCGAAAGCCTTAAGTTTCGCCATATTTCTGAACGGCGCTTAACTTCGTGTTTACCCGCATCGTTAATCATTGCGTCACTGTCTTTGTGACTGAGCGTGACTCCCCTTCAGAAGAAGGCTGAGTCGCGGGAGTCGGTTAGGCCCGTCTCTTAAAGTGGAACTTGAACGGTACGGGGTGACGAAAGCTGCTTCGCGCGCAAGACCTTAGGGCGATTCGACAAAAATTGCACCGGGGGGACTTGCGTTCCAGAATCAGAGTTTGTTAACCATCTGTTGTCAGGATCCGAATCAGTTGTTCAAAGGCGTTTTGTTGAGTGCCGCGAATGCGGCCGACCTGACGCCCAGGAGCGGCGACTATGGGGAACTGGCATGCGCGTTTTGCTGATTGAAGATGACAGCGCCGTCGCGCAGTCGATCGAGCTGATGTTGAAGTCTGAGAGCTTCAACGTCTACACGACCGATTTGGGGGAAGAAGGCGTCGATCTCGGTAAGTTATACGATTACGACATTATTCTTCTCGACCTCAACCTGCCCGACATGTCCGGCTACGACGTGCTCAAGCAGCTTCGGGTCTCCAAGATCAAGACACCGATTCTGATCCTCTCCGGCCTCGCCGGCATCGAGGACAAGGTCAAGGGGCTCGGCGTCGGCGCCGACGACTACATGACCAAGCCCTTCCACAAGGACGAGCTGGTGGCCCGCATCCACGCGATCGTGCGCCGCTCCAAGGGCCATGCCCAGTCGGTCATCCAGACCGGCGACCTCGTCGTCAACCTCGACACCAAGACGGTCGAAGTCGGCGGCCAGCGCGTGCATCTGACCGGCAAGGAATACCAGATGCTGGAGCTCCTCTCGCTCCGCAAGGGTACGACCCTCACCAAGGAAATGTTCCTCAACCACCTCTATGGCGGCATGGACGAGCCCGAGCTGAAGATCATCGACGTCTTCATCTGCAAGCTCCGCAAGAAGCTCGCCAACGCTTCCGAGGGCCGCAACTTCATCGAGACCGTGTGGGGCCGCGGCTACGTGCTGCGCGAGCCGCACGAGCACGAAGAGCGCATTCCCGCCTGATCCCTAAGTTTACGTCGCGAGCCCCCGGGGCTCGCTCCTCCCAGCCTGGACCCCGCCGCAAATGGCGGGGTTTTGTTTTTTGGGGACGCCAACGCGGCCTCATCGTCCTTGTGCCATTGAACCGCTATCCTCCCCGCGCCGACGAATGGGTCGCTGCACGATGGGGGAACGATGATCCTGCAATCACTTGCCGGCCTGCCCGCCTTCCTGGTCTATTTCTGCACCGGCCTGATCGCGATCGTGGCGTATCTGTTCGTCTACACCCGCATCACCCCGCACAATGAGTTCCAGCTCATCCGCGACAACGAGCCGGCCGCCGCGATCGCGCTCGGCCTCAGCCTGCTCGGCTTCGTGGCGCCGCTGGTCAGCGCGATCGCCCATTCGGCCAATGTGCTGGACTGCCTGATCTGGGCGGTCATCGCGCTAATCGTGCAGATCATCGTGCTCTTCCTGGTGAAGGTCCCGGTGCCGAACCTGTCGGCGCGGATTGCCGCAGGCGAGCTTGCGCCGGCGATCTGGCTCGGGCTGTCCTCGCTCGCGGCGGGCCTGTTGAACGCCGCCTGCATGATCTACTGACATGGCCGACAAACCCTCCAAAAAGGAGTTCGGCAAGCGCCGGCCGGCGCCCGTGGCGCCGCCATCGGGGCCGCCGGTGAAGCGCTCCGGCCATGTCGCGCTGCTGGTGATGGGCACGATCGCGGTCGGCACTACCGCCTACACGCTGATGCCACGGCAGCACTGCGAGCCCTCGCCAGGAGCCGTGCCGGGCCAGACGACCACGACGTGCAGCAGTAGCAGCAGCAGTAGTTCGTCAGGTGGCAGCGGCGGCTCGCGCTGGTCGTCGCGGTCGAGCTTCTTCAGCAGCGATTCCTCGAGCCATTCCTCATCGGGCACCTCTTCGGACTCAGGCTCAAGCAGCGTGAGCCGTGGCGGCTTCGGCTCGTTCGGCCATGGCTTTTCGGGCGGCGGCTGATCCATGCGACGTATCGTCTGCCCCGAGCGCGACGACTGGCGGCAGACCGCCGAACAATGCGGCTTCGCCTTCCACACCATCGACGGCGAACGCTATTGGGACGAGAGCGCCTATTACGCCTTCACACTCGACGAGATCGAGCGCGGCATCGAGACGCCGACAGCCGAGATCGACGCGATGTGCCTGGAGCTTGCCGGCCGCGTGATCGGTGACGAGCGCTATCTGCGACGCCTGAAGATTCCGGAGGCATTCTGGAGCTTGATCGCCGAGAGCTGGGAGCGTGACGATCGCAGCCTCTATGGCCGGCTCGATCTGAAGTTCGACGGACAGTCGCCTGCAAAGCTGCTCGAATACAACGCGGATACGCCGACCTCGATCTTCGAGGCCGCGGTGTTTCAATGGACCTGGCTCGAACAGGCGATCGAACGCCGCATCATTCCGGCGCGCGCCGACCAGTTCAACTCCATTCACGAGCGGCTGATCGCGGCGTGGAAGGAGATTGCCGCAGGCCGCCATGTCCATCTCGCCGGCACCACCGGCAACGAGGAAGACGCCGGCACGCTCGCTTATCTCGAGGACACCGCACGCCAGGCCGGGCTCTCGACCAGGCTTCTCGACATCGAGGAGATCGGCTGGCGCGACGAGCCTGGCGGCTTCGTCGATCTCGACGACGGCGACATCGCGCTAGCCTTCAAGCTCTATCCCTGGGAATGGATGTTCCACGACGCCTTCGGCGCCAAGCTGATGAGCGCGCCGACACGCTGGATCGAGCCGCCGTGGAAGGCGGTGCTCTCCAACAAGGGCATTTTGCCGCTGCTCTGGGAGATGTTTCCGAACCATCCCAATCTGCTGCCGGCCTTCTTCGAGGACGACGCGCGGGCAGCCGAGCTCGGCAGCTCCTACGTCCGCAAGCCGCTGCTGTCGCGCGAAGGCGCCAATGTCACGCTGGTATCCGGAGGCACGCCGCTCGACGAGCAGGCAGGCCCTTACGGCGCTGAAGGTTTCGTGCGGCAGGCGCTGTCGCCGCTGCCGAATTTCTCGGGCTTCTACGTGGTGGTGGGAAGCTGGCTGGTGAACCACGAGCCGTGCGGCCTGTCGATCCGCGAGGACGAGAGCCCGATCACGGGAAACCGCTCGCGGTTTCTGCCGCATGCGATTTTGTGAAATGCGCTCGCGATCTCATCGGAACGGACGCGAGCGCAGAGACTTGCGTGCTTACTCAGGGTGTCTTGACGATGAATCTCCCGTCGTAGAGGCCCGCGCCCTTGAAGCCGGCTTGCGCACTTTCGAAGCCGCCCGTGCCCGTCGCGTTTGCATACGCCCCGGTGCCCGACAGGATCGTGTATTCGCCTTTCGTCCGACCATCCTTGATCGCGCCGGCGTAGCGCGCCGTGATCGAGGATCCGTCGTCGAAGGTGTAGGTGCTGTAGCCGTAGATGGGTCCTGAGCCCTTGATCAGGTCGGCGGAGTGGACGAAGTCCTTCACCGCAACGCGGCCGTCCTTAAAGAAGGCAACGCCAAACATTTTGCCAGACATGACCGTCTGACCTTCGACGTTCGCGACCTCGGTGACCTTTAAGTCCATCGGCTTGGTGACAAGCTTGAATTCGAGGACCTGCTCGCCAGCGAGAGCAGTGGCGGGCAACGAAAGCGCCGCCAACAAGAAATACGAGGCACAAGACATTCGCATGGTATGTCCTCCTCAGTACAATTCATGATGGAATCCCGCCTCGGTTCGGCGGGACCATCGCCAGCATAGCACAACCCTCAGATGCTGATCAGGGCCGCGATTGCATTGCATCGCGACACGAGCTCTATTGCGCGGTAGTCGAGTAATCCGCAATGCTCAAACGCGTGTGAAGCGTCACGCACTCTGACGGAACGATATCCGCCAGTTGTTGCCGATCATTCGCGACGACGGCGTTCAGTGAGATTGCCTGTCGTTCGGCGAATCACCTCGCCGCGGCGACCTTCAGCGGCTGCGGCATCAATCCGCCCAGCGGACGGCCGGAGCGCGCGGGATTGAGCTGATAGAGACCGCGGCGCTCGGTGATCGGGCGGAACGCGTCGGTGATGCCGACGACGGATTCGGCCGCGCCAAGCAGCAGCGTGCCGTCGGCTTCCAGTCCCTTCGCCATGCGCTCGAAGATCACGGCCTTGGTGTCCTGGTCGAAATAGATCAGGACGTTGCGGCAGAAGATCACATCGAACGTGCCGAGATGGGAGAAGTCCTGCAACAGATTGAGCTGGCGGAACTGCACCATCGCGCGAATGTCGGCATTGAGCTGCCAGAGCTCGCCGACTTGCGTGAAGTATTTCATCAGGTGCTGGATCGGCAGGCCGCGCTGCACCTCGAACTGGCTGTAGATGCCGGCCCTGGATTTCTCCAGCACCTCCTGCGACAGATCGGTGGCGACGATCTCGATGCGCCAGCCGGCGAAGACCGCGCCCATCTCCTTCACGCACATCGCGATCGAATAGGGCTCCTGCCCGGTCGACGACGCCGCCGACCAGATACGGAGCGACCTGCGCGCCGCGCGCGCCTGGAGCAGGCCCGGCAGGATGGTTTCGCGCAGATGATCGAACGGGATCTTGTCGCGGTAGAAGAAGGTCTCGTTGGTGGTCATCGCTTCGACCACGTCGGTCGCGAGCCGGCCGTCACCGTTCCTGATCTTCAGCACGAGATCGGGAATGCCGGGCAAGCTCGCCTTGCGGGCAAGCGGCAGCAGCCGGCTCTCGACGAGATACTGCTTGTCGGCGGAGAGATCGAGGCCGGAACGCTCTTTCAGGAACTTGCGCAGATATTCGTAGTCGACCGGCGTCACGAGCGGTCTCCCGCGAACAGGCGGTTGACCTTGGCGCCGATCTGGTTGAGCGGCAGGATCGCCGCGCAGATGCCGGCATTGGCCGCCGCGCCCGGCATACCCCAGACCACGCTGGAGGCTTCGTCCTGCGCGATCACGTTGCCACCGGCGGCGACGATGTCCTTGCCGCCGCGCATGCCGTCCGAGCCCATGCCCGTCAGGATCACCGAGAGGATGTTTCCGTGCCAGATGTCGATGGCGGAGGTGAACAGCGGATCGACCGCGGGCTTGCAGAAATTGACGGCGGGACCGTCGTCGAGCGCGATCGCCACGTCAGCGCCGCTGCGCACGACACGCATGTGCTTGCCGCCGGGCGCGAGGTAGATCCGTCCCGGCTTCACCGGCTCGCCGTCGACCGCCTCGGCCGCCGGCTTGCGGCTCGCGCGCGCCAGGTGCTCGGCGAGAATGGTGGTGAAGGTCGGCGGCATGTGCTGGGTGATCAGCACCGGGAAGCGGTCGATCACCGGGCCGAGCTCGGTGACGAGCGCCATCAGCGCCTGCGGACCGCCGGTCGAGGAGCCGATCAGCAGCACCTTCGGTGCGTGGGCCGAGAACGGGCGCGTGGACAGCGCCCCAGACGACGGCGCATGCAGGGCCGGTGCGGGCGCGGCGGGCCGCACGACAGCCGGCGCACGTGCAGCCGGTGCCGGGGTCGCTGGCGCCAGCGGCGGGCTCGCGACTGCGGGCCTGCGGCGCAGCCGCGCGCCGAGGTGACGGATCTTCTGGATCAGGTCGTGATGAAAGATGTCCGCGGCTGACGCTTCGCGCGTCGACTCCGGCTTCGGAATGTAGTCGGCCGCACCGAGCGACAGCGCCTTGAAGCTGATCTCCGCGTTACGGCGGGTCAGCGTCGAGGCCATGATGATGACGAGATCGCGCTTCTTCGCCAGCAGTTGCGGCAGCGCCGAGATGCCGTCGAGCTCGGGCATTTCGATGTCGAGCACGGCAACGTCGGGATTGATGCGTTCGAGCTGGTTGACCGCCTCGAGCCCGGTGCGCAGCGAGGCCGCGACCTCCATGTCATGCTCGGCACCGATCCAGCGCGAGATCAGACCGCGTATGACGACGGAGTCGTCGACGACCATCACCCGCAGCGGCCCGGCGTCGCGCGACGGACCCGTGGTCGAATTACCTGCGAACGCAACACTCATTACTCACCAACTCAGACTGAAACGGTTCAGTTGAAACAATCGCCGAAGGATCCGTTCAGCCTCCGGATGTTCGCTCAGATAAGTCCGACTTCCTGGAATTTCGCCGTCACGATGTCCTTGTCGAAGGGCTTCATGATGTATTCGTTGGCGCCGGCGTGCAGCGCACGGGCGATGTGCGCGACGTCGTTCTCGGTGGTGCAGAACACCACCTTGGGCTGGTCGCCGCCTGGCATCCGCCGGAGATGGCCAAGGAATTCGTAGCCGTCCATGACCGGCATGTTCCAGTCGAGCAGCACGGCATCGGGCAAGCCGCGCTTGCAGGCCTCCAGTGCCTTCTCACCGTCCTCGGCTTCGAGAATCTGGAAGTCGAGGCCCTCCAAGATCCGGCGCGCAACCTTGCGGATGACGCTGGAATCATCAACGACGAGACAAGTGCGCATGTGAACCTCTGCTTCCTACCCCCTTGTGGGGATACTTCCAATTGCGAGTCCGTCGGCGGCGATGCCGCCGTATCAGGCCGCCATCATCTCGGGCGCGAGCTCGAGGACGCGATCGACGTCGAGGACGACCATGAGCTGCCCGTCGAGACGGTGGACGCCGCCGGCGAGCTTGGCCATGCGGGGATCGAGGTTGACGGGGTTCTCTTCC